>CAZLIG010000166.1:0-4769 GCA_964559415.1 uncultured Rhodospirillaceae bacterium | reverse complement strand
CTCGTCCCGAGTGTCCCAGTCCCCCAGTCGGCGTGTCTTCAGCAGTCATCAATACCCCGTGGCGATACGTTCAACCAGTTGTTTAACAGTGGGAATAAAGCCGTTGGCGTAGAAAGGGTCTTCGCCAAAACGATAAGCGTTGTGCCCCGAGAACATGAGCACATTTTCGATTTCGTCGCTATGGCTGATTTTCTGTAACGTCTTCTGAATGCAGAACGACCGTGGATCGGGCATACGGCCCGTAGTCCCTGCCTCGTTCTGCGACCAGTTCGAGAAATGACACGCCGAAAGACAGCCCATGCAGCCCGCCTGATCCTTGGTAATCTCCCGCGCCCTGTCTGCGGTCACGAAAATCAACGTCCCCTCGGGAGTCCTCAGCGTCTTCCCGAATCCCTGAGCCTGCCACGCCTTCACGCGAGCGGTATCCGCAGGCGTCAAATAAACAGGATTGCCAACCACGCCGACTTGGAAAGCCTCAGTATGCGCTCCCACCGCTTCGTGTGTATAAGCAACCTGCCGCTCAGACCTTTCCTTCAGTTCCTGCAAGAAAGCATTGTTGACGGCGGACGAATAGAATCCCGTCGGCGAGAACCGCTGCAAAATCACATCGCCCTTCTTGAGAGTCACCAGCCGTTTCTTCCAAGCATCCGAAATCGGGCTTTCCTTGGTGAGCAGGGGCCTCGTCCCGAATTGGAACGCAACCGGCCCAATCTCCGGATTATCAAGCCAATGCTCCCAGTCCGAAATCCACCAAACTCCGCCCGCCATGATAATCGGCGTATCGCCAAGCCCGTATTCCGCCATCTGAGCCCGCAAAGCCTTAACGCGCGGCATGGGATCTTCCGGTTTCCTCGGATCTTCGGAGTTCGAAAGCCCATTATGCCCGCCCGCAAGCCACGGGTCCTCATAAACAACCCCGCCCAGCCATTCGCGATGCTTATTGAAGGACCGCAGCCAAAGCGCTCTGAAAGCCCGAGCCGAAGAAATGATCGGATAATAATGCACGCCGAATTTCGACGCGAGTTCGCCAAGCTTGTAGGGCATCCCCGCCCCGCAGGTCAGTCCGTGAATAAGCCCCTTGGCCTTTTCCAAAACGGTCTGAATGATGATCTCGGCCCCGCCGCCTTCCCACAGAACGTTCATGTGCAAACGCCCATTCCCGTTCGAAATTTCATGGGCTCTCTGAGCCTGCGCAATCCCGCCCTTGATGGCGTAAGCGATCATCTCTTCATGCCGCTCTTTCCGGGTTTTCCCGTGATAGGCTTGAGGAACGGCCTTCCCCTCGGCATCGAAACTGTCGGCATTGACGCCCGAAAAAGTTCCGACCCCTCCCGCAGCCGCCCAAGCGCCCGCGCTCCGGCCATTAGAGATGGAAACGCCTTTGCCGCCCTCCACGATAGGCAACACGTCGCGACCCGACAAACGCAAACTATTAAGAGCCTTCAAGTTAATTTCCCCTGTAAATGAACAGATTTGACCTGCGACTATAGATAGGATGACAAGTTATGCAATAGACCAGTTAACCTAGAATCGACGAGAGATTCCCCCTTTGCGGGCAGGTTAGAGTGGGGGAGTTCCGCAAGAACAATGTCCACACTCATTGCCCTTCTATCCCGATATCGTCATTCCGGCGAAAGCCGGAATCCAGCGCCGCGCGTCCGCGCGGCATGAGACTTAACCGTTCCAGTCAGATTTTCCATTCCTTCCCTTGCCGAACCGCCTGCCAAAGAGGTACAAAACCTCACAAATACGATACGGTAGGAACGAATCGCATAACCACCTATAATCGCACGCCAATGGACGACCGCATCTCCGAACAGCTCGATAAGATTCTCGCCCTCGCCGACTCGACCCACGACGGCGAGGCGGTCGTTGCCGTCCGCAAAGCGCGCCAAATGCTTCTTCGCGATGGCCTGTCCTTCGGCGACCTCGCCAAAGCTGCGGCGGTCAAAGCCTCGGGAACCTATCCGTTCCTCTCGGGTGGCCGCCAATATATGGAGACCCAGATTCAACACCTGCACCAACAGATCGAGGACCTCCAGTCCCAAATGCAAACGCAGGATTTTCAGTTGGATTTCTGGCGCAGACGGGCGTTCGACGTCGAACAATCCCTCCAGCACGCCCAAAGCGAAGCCGACCGCTGGAAAAAACTGGCCACAGAAACCGCCAACCGTCTATGGGACATAGCCAAAAGCATGGCCTCCGATCAGTTCCACACCCCCGAAACCCCACCCGCCCAAACTGCCGAAAAAAGGTAGCCGTCCCAAATATTGGAACAAAAACAACCGTCCTCCCCGCGAAGGCGAGATCCCATTTCCTTCTCCCCTCAAAAACGCTCTTTTATTTTCAAAAACGCAGCCTAACATGCCGTAAGCGGTATCATTATTGCGGAGATTTATCTTGTCGGTTTTCAGCACGCTGAGGCCCAAAACGTTTTGCGAGATCCCCGGCCTCAAGCCGATAATCAGACTCTACAAAGCGCTGGATCGAGAAGCGCTGAGAAAGTCGCAGAAGGCAGTTTTTGTCTGCTCCGCTGCGGATTTTGTTTCTACCGCCACGGTTTTGACTTTCCCGGGCATGATGGAGATAAACCCCGTTCTTTCTTCAGACGGGACAATCGGCGCAGCCGGTTACGCCACAAAAGCGGTTATCACTTGCGGCGCCTTATTTCTCGAGAACTGGCTGATGACACACACGCCAACTCCAGAGAGAAAGCAAACAAGCTATATGATGAACGTTGGAAATTGTAATGGAGCAGGGCTGACCCTCGGGCTTTCAGTAAACAACGTCCTAGAGGTCATGCGCCACTGCCTCTGACATTCCGGCGCTTCCCCACCCTTAACCCTCTCTTTACAAATCCCTCCCATCCTGACGCCAATCCCTCCCATCACGATGGACGCCATGCACAACCTTACCCTCCGCGCTCTCCCTCTGGCCCTGATCCTCGCCTTGCCCTCTCTCGCCCACGCGGGAACCATCGAAGCAAACTCGCACGTAACCGAAGCGACAATTTTCACGGACCGCGCCCTCGTCACCCGCACCACAAAGGCCCATGTCCCCGCAGGCGCACAGACCATCCAGATCTCCGACCTCCCCGCCGGAATCAACGAGTCGACTTTGCGCATCCAAGGCAAAGCTTCTGCGGCAGTCAAACTCGGCACGGTCGAAGTCAAACACGTCTTTTTAAGAGAAGCCGCCAACGCCGCCGAACGCGAAAAGACGGCTCAGATCGAAGCCAAGAACGCCGAAAAAGCCCTCCTGCAAGCCGAAATCACCGCGCTTCAAGCCAAGCAAACCTTCATCGCCCGCCTCGTGGAAGCCGGAGCCATCAAGCAAGACCCGAACAATCAGTCCAAACTCGATTTCTCTCCTGAAAAATGGCAACAAGCCTCGACCTTCATCCAAACCGGAATGGCCGAAACCGGAAAAGAGCTGGCCAGCAAAAACATCGCGATGGCAAAGATCGACGCCGATATCGCCCGCCTCCAACTGGACTTGGCCCAAATCCGCACGCAGCAAAACAAAGAACGCCGCGACGCGCGCGTGAACATCGAAGCCTCATCCGAAACCGACCTCGACCTCACCCTGACATACCAAACCTCCGGCGCATACTGGCGTCCCGTCTACGACGCCCGCCTCGACACCTCCGCCAACCAACTCGACCTCGAGCAATACGGCTCCGTCACTCAAACGACAGGCGAGGATTGGAGCAACGTCTCCCTGACTCTCTCCACCGCCCAACCCGCCTCCGGCTCCGAAATGCCCTCCCTCCGCGAATGGTGGGTCCGCCTCTTTCAGCCGTATGCTCGATCGAAATCCGCTGGAACAGGCTCAAGCTTTTCTGTCAGTAGCGCGCCCCAAGCCTTGGTCGCCAACGAGATGAAAGACAGCGTGGGCATGGCCGCGCCGGTTCCTGAGGCTGCCCCGGTTCAAGCCGAGCAACTCGAAGCCGCCGCCGCCACAACCGAATACAGCGCCGAATTCAAAGTCCCGGGCCGTGTCGATCTAAAATCCACCCGCGACCGAACAAAGCTCTATCTGGCGGCAGTCAAAATGAAAGCCGACCTCTTCGCCCAAACAACGCCCCGCCTGGGAGCGCAGGCCTATCTTTTCGCCAAAGCGAAGAACAATGAAGCCTTCCCCCTCATCCCCGGCGAAGTCGCCAAATACCGTGACGGAAGCTTCATCGGAAACGCGAGACTCCCCATGGTCCGCCCCGATGAAGAAACCAACTTCTCCTTTGGCATCGACGACCGCATCAAAGTCGACTACCGCCAGCTAAAGGAGAAACAAGAAAACCGCACCCTGATTGTCGTAGGCGACATGACAATCGAACGCCTCAATCAAACAAAAATTCAAAACCTCCACACGACCCCCATCACGATCACAGTCTTGGAACAATACCCGGTCTCATCCGACTCCGACGTAAAAGTAACCCTCCTAACCGATCAAACCACCCCCGGCTTCACCGACCCCGAAGAAAAGCGCCAAGGCGTAATCGCCTGGACCGCCCCCTACAACCCAAAAGAAGAAAAAACCTTCACCCTAAGCTTCCGCGTCAAATACCCCAAAGACCGCCAACTCCAAGGCCTTTAGCAGAGTACCCCCTCTCGGAAGGTGAGGTGGTGTTGCTAAAGAAAACCATTTATTCGAAATAGGAATGGCCCCCAAAAACACCCTCTCCGCCACGAAGTAGGGGGAGAGCGACCGTCCCAAAAACACCCTCGTCATTCCGGCGAAAGCCGGAATCCAGCGCCGCGCGTCCGCGC
>CAZLIG010000165.1:0-4781 GCA_964559415.1 uncultured Rhodospirillaceae bacterium | reverse complement strand
TCGCGGGGATGACGAGGGGTGGCGGACGAAGGGATTGTGCCGTGTGCGAGTTTTAAGCCTTTACTGTTACAATAAGCTGTGAGGGCGATTTTACTATACTACTCTCATTTTGACGTAGCTGCCGGGGGCGTCTTCTAGGCTTTCGGTGATTTCGCGTTTGGGGATTTGGTCGCCGGCGTATTGGTCGAGCCAGTTGATCCACTCGGGCCACCATGAGCCTTTGTGCGGTTCGGCGTTTTTCAGCCATTCATCGGGATCGTCCGGTAAGTTGCTGTTTGTCCAATAGCCGTACTTGTTGGATTCGGGCGGGTTGATGACGCCCGCGATGTGACCTGAGCCGGAGAGGCAGAAGGTGACGGGGCCTTTGTAGAGGTGCGTTGCTGCATAGGTCGAACGCCACGGGGCTATGTGGTCCTCGCGCGTCGAAAGGAGGAAGCTCGGGGTTTCGATTTCCGCGAGGTCGAGCGGCACGTCTTTGAATTTTAGCGCATTCGGCTCGATCAGCTTGTTCTGCAGGTACATATTGCGCAGATAGTAGCTTTGCATCGCTGCGGGGAGGTTTGTCGAGTCCGTGTTCCAGTAGAGAATGTCGAACGGGAACGGTTCGCGGCCCAGCATATAGTTGTTGATGACGAACGGCCAGATGAGATCGTTTGAGCGCAGCAGGTTGAAGGTCAGCATAAGGCTGTTGCCGTCCATGTAGCCGAGGCGCGCCATGCGGTCTTCGAGCAAGCGGATCTGGTCTTCGTCGATGAACACCCCGAGGTCGCCCGGTTGCGAGAAATCAATCATCGTGACGAGATAGGTGGCGCTCTTGATCTTCGGGATGTCGAAGGGCTTTTCCGGAACGGCTTTAAGGTAGGCCTGAGTGCAGGACAGGAGCGTTCCGCCGATGCAATAGCCGAGGACGTTGGCTTCGTCTTCCCCTGTGATGCGTTTGATTTCGCGTAGCGCCGTGAGCGACCCGCTTTCCATGTAGTCGTCGAATTGGGTTAGCGCGTGCTTTTTGGTCGGGTTCACCCACGAGATCGTGAAGACCGTATGGCCCTGCTTTACGAGGTAGTTGATGAAGGAGTTCTTTTCCTTGAGGTCGAGGATGTAATACTTGTTGATCCACGGCGGAATGACGAGGTACGGGACGCGACGGACGGTTTCGGTTTGGGGCGCGTATTGGATCAACTGCATCAGGTCGTTTTGGAAAACGACTTTGCCCGGTGTCGTTGCGATGTTTTTGCCGAGGTCGAAGGCTCGGTAATCGCTCATTTTGATGCGAAGGAGGCCGTTGCCGCTCTCCAGGTCTTGCAGAAGGTTTTGGAGGCCCTTGATGAGGTTCTCGCCTTTGCTTTCGAGCGTGGCGCGGAGGACTTCGGGGTTTGTCATCCAAAAGTTGTTCGGGGCGCTCGCGTCGAGCATGAGGCGCGAATAAAATTCAAGCTTCTTCGCCATCTTGTCTTCGACGTTCGTCGCTTCGGACTGAACGAGGCGGCGCGCTTCTTCGGAGGTCGAAAGGTAGGCTTGCTTCAAAAAATCGAACATCCAGTTCGTTTGCCAGTCTTTGGCTTTGAATCTTTTGTCACTGGCCGAGGCTTCGGCTACGGGCTTGGTTGAGATGCCCTGCATACGCATGATCGTTGCGCGCGTGAGGTCGATGTAGTTTTGCCACGTTGCGAGCTGAACGTCGGTGTATGCTTCGGGGTTTTCGAGAAAGCGTTCCGCAAAGCGCGACATGGAGTCCATGATCGGCGTCGGCGAGACGGAGATTGTATCCACCGGCTTGTCGCGCGTGCGGACGATGTAGTCGCGGATCAGCTTTTGGCTTTGGTCGGCGACGTGCATCATGATCTGCGTCCACTCGACGATGTCGAAACGGATGTCCATTTCCTCTTTCTCTTCCGTCGCTTGGGACTTGGTTTCGGAGGGCTTGGCTTCGGCAGCGGGAGCCGCTTTTGCCTGCGCTTCGGCGGTGGCTTTAATAATCGCTTCCTTTAAAGCCGCTTCGGCTCGGTTGCGGAGCGCGGTTGCGGCGGCTTCTCTCAACAAAGCTGTTTCGGCTTGTTGACGAGCTTCCGCTTCACGGCGATCGGCGTCGGCTTTTTCTTGAGCGGCCTTTGCGGCGGCTTGCTCTTGTTCTGCTTTGGCTTCCGCTTCGCGGCGTGCGGCTTGGGCTGCTTCTTCTGCCTTCGCTGCGGCTTCTGCAGCGGCGCGTTCCTTCGCGGCTTTCTCTTCAGCTTCTTTTTGAGCGGTCGCGGCTTTTTCCTGCGCGAGGAGCGTTTCGAGTTCTCTGCGCAATGCTTCGGCTTTTTCAAGCGTCGCTTTGGCTTCCGCCTCGCGGCGCTGGGCTTCGGCCAGCTCTTGCGCGGCTCTGGCTTCCGTCGCGTTTTTCTCTTCTTCCGCTTTCTCTTGGGCGAGCTTTGCTTCGACTTCTTTGCGAAGCGCGGCGGCTTGCTCGGCCACCACGGATGTCGGATCCGTTTGTTCCGATGGAGGTGGCTCCTGCGCCGCTTTTATTTCGGACAGGCGCTCTATCATTGCCCGACGCAACGCCGCTATTGCATCCAGCGATTTTTCGAGCTTCTTTTCGGTTTGGGGAGAAAGAGATTCTTCTGCTATGGTCATGACAGGCCAGTTTCATAGAAGGCGAGAGAGAGAAGGTTAGGAACTTACATGAAAAACATGAAACGCGCATCATCAATAATGATCCCGGTCATGAGTTTTTTTCTTCTTGCCGGATGCGAGAGCCTTGGCATTCCGAACATCTTCGGCGAGGACGAGGTGCCGGAGGAAGTCAAAGCTCGGCCGAGCGTGTTGGCTCCGCCGGTTTTTGCAAAGCAGCAAACTTGGCCGCGTCTCGGCGATGTACCTTCGAAGCCGAAGGATTTCACGCAGCCGCAGAATTATAATAAGTCGATGGACGAGTTGGAGAGCCAGCGGCGCGATGCGGAGGCTGCGAAGGGAAATACTTTTGGGTCAGGTAATGCTGCGCCGCGAGATGTACCGCTTGAGGCTCCGAGATTTTCGAGGTGAGGTTCCGGGGATGCACATGACGGTGGTCGTGTGAATGTGACGGGATACTGTTCCATTTTTCGGAGGCTTATGCGCCGCAGACGCGGCGCGCTGGACCCCGGTTTTCGCCGGGGTGACGACTAGCTCTTATGGTCAGAGGGAATGAGAAAATCGTTTCGGGTGCGAACGATTAACAGGAAGCATTGATGTGGTTATTAAATCTGCTTGATTTTCCTCGTTAACCATCCGATGTTTCTTTGCCCGTCCTCTATCGACTCATTTCCTTGCAAAACAAAAAATGCTGAAAGACCTCGCAAACGACTATTTGCCTATTCTGATGTTTTTCGGTGTGGCGTTTTTTGTCGCTGTGGTCGCCGTTGGATTGTCGTTTCTGCTCGCAAAGCGGAATCCCGGCCCGGACAAGAATTCCGCTTATGAGTGCGGGTTTGCGGCAATTGGGGATGCGCGCATTAAGGTCGATGTCCGGTTTTATCTTGTCGCCATCCTCTTCATTGTCTTCGATCTTGAAATTGCGTTCCTTTTTCCTTGGGCGGTCGCTTTGGGCGATATCGGGATGGCCGGGTTTTGGGCCATGATGGTGTTTCTTGGAGTCTTGGCGGTCGGCTTTATATATGAGTGGACCAAGGGGGCTTTGGAATGGGAGTAGACCCTCTCAAATTGGAGCGCGCCAATGCCTTGGCGGCGCAGCTTGGCGAAGAGGTTCAGGACAAAGGCTTTATTCTGGCAAAGGTCGACGATCTTTTGACGTGGGGACGCTCCGCTTCAATGTGGCCACTGACCTTCGGGCTTGCGTGTTGCGGGATCGAGATGATTCAGGCGTTTATGAGCCGGTATGATCTTGATCGTTTTGGCATGATGCCCCGGTCTTCGCCACGTCAGGCGGATGTGATGATTGTTGCGGGGACGCTTACCAACAAAATGGCTCCGGCGCTTCGGCGGCTTTACGACCAGATGCCCGATCCCAAGTGGGTGATCTCGATGGGGAGCTGCGCAAATGGCGGGGGGTATTACCATTACTCCTACTCCGTCGTTCGCGGATGTGATCGCATTGTGCCGGTTGACATATATATACCGGGGTGTCCGCCTTCGGCGGAGGCTTTGGTTTATGGTCTGATGCAACTGCAACGTAAGATCCGGCGCGGCAACAGAGTTATCAAGAGGGCATGACGATGCTTCCGATTGACAACTTTCGAGAAGAAGTGCTTCGCGCCTTGGGGTCGTCTGTGGTTCAGTCGAACGCCGAGGGCGGCGAGGTAACGGTTGTCGTCACTCGCTCCCGCATTGCCGAGGCTTTGCAAAGGCTTCGCGACGATGGGACGCTTGTGATGAGCCAGCTTATGGACATCTGTGGCGCGGACTATCCAGAGAGGCCGGAGCGGTTCGAGGTTGTCTATCATTTGCTCAGCGTTGTTCGTAACGCTCGGGTGCGGGTGAAGGTGTGGACCGATGAGCATACGCCTGTGCCGACGGTGACGGGGGTGTATAAATCCGCCGCGTGGTACGAGCGCGAGGTTTGGGATATGTTCGGCGTTGCTTTTGCGAATCATCCCGATTTGCGGCGCATTCTGACCGACTATGGGTTTGAGGGGCATCCGTTGCGCAAGGATTTTCCGCTTACCGGGCATGTCGAAGTGCGTTACGACCCCGAGCAAAAGCGCATTGTTTATGAGCCGGTGAAGTTTCAGCAGGACTATAGGAACTTCGATTTCCTTAGCCCTTGGGAAGGCATGACGAACGTTCAGCATTCGAAGAAAGAG
>CAZLIG010000164.1:0-4783 GCA_964559415.1 uncultured Rhodospirillaceae bacterium | reverse complement strand
CGCCGCCAACCTGACAATCGAAACAGGCTCGACGGATGAAGCCAACCCCTCCGTATCCAATAACCTCTCCATCCGCTCAAGCGAAACAACCTCCGGAAGAAACGGTGCCAACACGCCGCTCTCGACCATCAACCGAAGGGCAGGGACGGGATTGCTCGCCGTTAGCAGCTTAAGAAATTCCTTGCTAATGCGCTCGGTCGAGAGCGTTGGAATAGAAGGTGCCAAATCTTTGCACGCCGCCAAAGCATCCGCATCCGGCTCGTCGGTGCCAAAAAACGCATAGAACCTGAAGTAGCGCAAAATCCGCAAAACGTCCTCGCGAATGCGCTGATGCGCGTCCCCAATAAACTTCACGCGCCCCGCTTTCGCATCTTCCGCCCCGTCAAAGTAATCGTAAAGCTTGCCTTCAGCATCAACCGACAGCGCGTTCATGGTAAAATCGCGGCGCGATGCATCCTCTTTCCAGTCGTCCGTAAATTCGACCTTGGCGTGCCTGCCGTATGTCTCGACATCGCGCCTCAACGTCGTAATCTCATAGCCGCTTCGGTCCAAAACGGCGGTAACCGTTCCATGCGCAATCCCGGTAGGAACAGCTTTGATGTTGGCGATCCCGAGAACTTCGCACACGCGCTCCGGGGGCAGGGGAGATGCCAAATCGATATCGCAAACCTCGCGCCCAAGAAGCACGTCGCGCACGGCCCCGCCCACGACTCGCGCATCGGCATCGAGCACGGCCAAAAGGCGGCGCACGGTAGGCGTCAAAATTTTATCCCGTTGATCTTTTGTAAGCTTCATAAAATCGGCCCCTGAGGCGTGTCGCGTATGTTGCAAGAGGCCTTCCGAAAATGCAAGAGAAGAGCCGTTTACCGCCCGACGGCAAGGGGATAGGCAAGTTCTTGCCGAATCCACCGAAAAAATGCGATATAAACCCCATGCGTATCGTATGGCTGGTAGTGGGACTGGTAATTTTCTGGGGCAGGGCGGCGCAAGCCGAAACCGCCCCCGCGACGCTTTTCTTTCCCATCCTCCCGATAGAAACCACGACCGACGCGCGCCCACAATTCATCCCTCTGGCCACCAATATCTCTGCCGACGAAATCCAGTACGGCGTTGAACGCGCAATTATCGTGATCCACGACGAGTCCCGCGACGCCCCCGGCGTCTTTTCGCTGATGACGACACTTGCCGGCGCTCAAAACTCTTCCACGGCCATTCTCGCTCCCCAATTCCTTTTACCGACCGACCTGATGCGCTTCGTCGATTACCTTCCCGATAAAGGAAAGGACTTCGCCTCATGGCCCATCGTCGGATGGACCTCGGGCGACGACACGACCCAAACTCCCGGAAAAAAAGGCATAAGCTCTTTCACGGCTATCGATATGCTTTTGATGTACCTTTCCGACCGTACTATTTTTCCCGACCTTAGAACCGTCGTCATAGCGGGATATGGAGCGGGGGGAAACTTCGTCCAACGCTACGCCTCCTTCTCAAAAGCGCATGACCTCGTGACGAAAGCGCTGATCGACGTCCGCTATCTTGTAGCCGGAGCCAAATCCTTCCTCTACCAAACGCCCGCGCGAGCGACAGGCAAAAGATCGTTCGGCCTCCCCGACAAAGCCAAGTGTCCCGAATACAACGCCTATCCCTTCGGCATGGAAAAGCTCAACAATTATGCGAGACGCCAAGGCATGAACGCCGCCAAGATCGACTATGGCACCCGCGATATCACCTACATCAACGCCAGTGCCTCCGGCGCGCCGCTGGATACCGAGTGCTCGACCATCGCCCAGGGCGCGACATCGGCTGTCAGGGCCGAAATTTACCAGCGATATCTGAAGTTGATTTATGGTGACCTTTCGGAACAGACGCAAAAGTTTATTCAAATTTCCGGCCCTTCGTACGACGCAGTGGCTCTCTATGGTTCTCCCTGCGGAATGGCTGTATTATTCGGCGACGGAAATTGCCGTGACTCTAGGATGGATATGGAATGAGAATTCTTTTTTTTGGCGACGTCATGGGCCGCAGCGGCCGCGAAGGCCTTGCGCAGCATTTGCCCTCGATTAAAGATCGGCTCAAGCCCGACGTCATAATCGCAAACGCCGAAAACGCTGCTTCCGGGGTCGGCCTCACAAAAAAGGTCGCGGATGAGCTCTTCGCAATGGGCATCTCCTGTTTGACCTTAGGCAATCACTCATGGGCGCAGCGCGAGCTGCTCATCGCCATCGAAAGCGAACCGCGCATTGTCCGCCCTCTCAACTACCCCGAAGGCACCCCCGGCAAAGGCATCTACGCGATCAAAATGCCGCAGGGCCGTAAACTGCTCGTGGTGAACCTCCTGACCCGCGTCTTTGTCGAACCGGTCCTCGACGATCCCTTCGCCGCGATGGAAAAGGTTGTATCGGAAAATAAACTTTCAGGAAATTTCCAGATTTTCGTCGATCTCCACGGCGAAGCGACATCCGAGAAAGCGGCGCTAGCAAACGTATTTGATGGCCGCGTGAGCGCTGTCATCGGCACCCACACCCACGTCCCGACGGCTGATGACGTGCTTTTACCCAAAGGCACCGCCTATATGTCGGACGTCGGTATGTGCGGCGACTACAACAGCATCGTCGGCATGAAAAAGGACGTCGCCATCTGGCGTTTTACCCATAAAACCCCCTTCCACGAGCGCAAATCCCCCGCCGAAGGCCCCGCAACGATCTGCGGCGTTTTGGTCGTCACCGATGACGCGACAGGCCTTGCTACAAGCATCGATGTCATCCGCATCGGAGGCATCCTAAAACCCGCCCTCCCGCCTCCCTTAACCAACTAAAATCCCTACAAAACCCTCTCCGCCACGAAGTGGAGGAGAGGGAGGGCCCCATCGCAAAGCGATGGGAGGGTGAGGTGGTCCCCCCGCTGAAAAAATCTAATTTCAGCCATACAAACCCAAAGATTTCTGTGATACGTTCCCCTGCAAGGAGTTAAGAGTAAATGGCACGGAAAACACTTTGTACGCTGTCGACAGCAAACCTGCTGCATAACGTTGAGATCATTAAATCAAAAGCCCCGAAGTCCAAAATTCTGGCGATGGTCAAAGCCAATGGCTACGGGCACGGCATCCGCTCGGTATCGCAACGGCTGCAAGGCCACGTCGATGGTCTGGGCGTCGCGTCCATCGATGAGGCTTTGGCGCTCCGCCAAGCAGGGGTTTCGACGCCCATAACGCTTATCGAAGGCGTTTTCGCGCCCGATGAGCTTGTCACAGCCGCCGAATCCGGTTTTTCCGTTGTCTTCCACAGTGGCCACCAAATTGAATGGCTCCGCGCCACGAGGCTTCCCAAACCAATCACGGCATGGCTCAAGCTCAACACCGGCATGGGCCGCTTAGGCTTTGACAATGAAGCAGCGGAAGCCGCCCTTGAAGAGCTTTCGAAGAATCGCTCGATCATCCACCCCGTCGGCATCGTCTCCCATTTTTCCTGCGCCGATGAGCCCGAGCACAATCTCAATGCGAAGCAGATTACGACTTTCCGCGCCTTTGCCGACACCAAGCCCGGCCCGAAAAGTCTATGCAATTCCGCCGGAATCTTCGCCTTTCCGGATGTGCACTTTGACATGGTGCGCCCCGGCATCGCTCTTTACGGAAGTTCTCCCATAGCCGGAAAGTCTGCATCCGATCTCGGCTTGAAACCGGTCATGACCTTCCAAACCGAAATCATCGCGCTCCAAAAATTCAAGCGCGGCGAAGCCGTCGGCTATGGCGCAAGCTACGTTTGCCCCGAAGATATGTCGGTGGGTATCGCGGCCTTCGGCTACGGCGATGGATATCCGCGCATGGTCCGCCAAGGAGCCTCGGTCTTGATCGACGGCGAACTTTGTCCCATCGTTGGCCGCATAGCAATGGACATGGCCGCTATCGACCTCCGAGCCTGCGCTAACGCGCAGATAGGGGAGCGTGTAACTCTCTGGGGCGCTGGCCTTCCGGTCGAGCATCTGGCGGACTATTGCGACCGTATCTCCTACGATCTTTTGACGGGGGTCCAGAACCGCGTTAGGTTTAAATGGGATGACAGCGAAACTGATTTCATCAAAAGCGAAAAAATCGCCGTTGCGCGCTAAGAAGAGGCATATTGTGCATAATGCGGCGGCGAACATGGCTGCGTCATTGGAAAAGAAGTGCAAGGCGTACGGCCTCAAGCTGACGTCTCCCCGCAAAGCAATTCTCCGCGCTATTGCCGAGTCTCCAGACCACCCCGATGTCGGCGCCCTCCACAAACGCGTCCAGAGCTGGAAAGCCAACATCGGCGTTGCGACGGTCTACCGCGCCGTAAGGCTCTTCGAGGAAAAAGGGATTATCAAGCGCCACGAATTCGGCGATGGCCGCTCGCGCTTCGAAGAAACCTCAGTCGATCATCACGATCACCTGATCGACATCGAAACGGGAACGATTATCGAATTCGCCGACCCCGAAATCGAGCGCCTGCAAAAAGCTGCCGCCAGAAAGCTGGGTTACGAACTGGTCGGCCACAAACTGGATCTCTACTGCATCCCCATAAAGAAGTAACCCCATTAAAGTCACGCTCGAATCGGATTGATTGGGAATTCATCAGCGAGCAGGGGCAAAGAGGCCTCAGTGCTTTTCATAATCGTCATCGCGAGGGCCTCCTCTGCGAGGACTCTGTACGTTTTTTTAAGAAAAGGCGTTGCTTCCGCGTAAAGCCGCCCTGACCATATGTTGTCCCTGGCTGTGCCGCTGGCTTTTAAGTGTTTTCTGCTCTTCCTGTGTTAGGTGCTTAGA
>CAZLIG010000163.1:0-4786 GCA_964559415.1 uncultured Rhodospirillaceae bacterium | reverse complement strand
CAGCGAAGGACTCCAAGAAGATTGAGTATCCGAAGCCGGACGGCGTGATCAGCTTCGACCGCCTGTCATCGGTTTTTCTCGGCAACGTCCATCACGAGGAAGACCAGCCAGCGCACCTTAAGCTGCGCGACTGGAAGATCGAGGACACGGTGAACATCCCCGTCTACGATTCTCCGGAATCCCGTTACTGTCCCGCAGGTGTCTATGAGATCGTAAAGGACGCAAATGGCAATCCGCGCCTGCAAATCAACGCCAGCAACTGCGTCCACTGCAAGACCTGCGACATCAAGGACCCAAAACAAAACATCGACTGGTGCACGCCTGAAGGCGGCGGCGGTCCGAATTATCAGGATATGTAAGATGGCAGACTTGTCGGCCAGGCTTTTGGTCCCCGGTGATGAAGGACTAGTCGACAGCTTCCTGAAGCCGCATACGCCCTTCGCGTTTTTTATGCGGTCGAATCTTGCTAAAAGCGGCTTGGTCTTTGAAGGCAAGCCGCTTCAGGCCGACTATTTTGGCGCATTTGACAAGGGTAAACTTGTTGGTGTGCTGATGCACGGCTGGATGGGAAACGTTCAGCTTTTTACCTCGGACCTCACGGCAATCCCATGCCTCGTCAATGCTTGGCGACCGCATAACGCAAAAAACCCACGCAAGATTGAACTTTTCCTCGGCCCCCACGCACAAGTCGCGCGGCTGCTTTCCCAACTCGGCGTCGGTGTCGGCTCCTTACGCCGCTACGGAGAGGTCGAAGGGCTGTTCACGCTCGCTCTGGATAAACTGGTTCTTCCGCCGCTTCTCGAAAAGCCCGGCATCACCGTCCGCCACCCTAAAGATCAGGACCTCGATTTGCTGACTTCTTGGAGGCATGACTATTACGTTGAAGCAATCGGCGCCTTGCCGGGCGAGCCAACGCGCAATGTCGCGCGCTCCGAAATGGCGAGGCGTATCAAGGAAGGCGATCTTTGCATTCTCGAAGACCACGGAGAACCGGCAAGCTTCTGCGGGGTTGGGGGCTTTCTGTCGGATTGGACAAACGTCGGCCCCGTCTGGACGCCGCCCGAAAAACGCAATCGCGGCTATGGTCGCGCTGCAGCCGCCGCCGCATTGAACATCCTGAGAAAGGAAGGCCGCACGAATGCGGTTCTTTTTGCGGTGCGTCCGGAAGCGCAAAAAGCATACGGTGCCATTGGCTTCGAGCGCATAGGTGACTGGCTTTTCGACTTCCTGAAAACCCCGCTTGCTAAGCTGTGAGCTTCTTCGCCGCCTCGATGTCTTTCTGAATTTGTGCTTTCAACGCATCAAGCGTGTCGAACTTTCTCTCGGGCCTGATAAAATGGGTCAAAGCAAACTCCCATGTTTGGCCATAAATGTCTTCTTTGAAATCGAACAAATGCACTTCAAGATTTTCGGCATGATCTCCGATTGTAGGACGCAACCCGATGTTCGCCACTCCGGCCAAATTTAGTGCCTCGCCGGGCCTCCCCGCCCGCACGGAATAAACGCCAAACTTAGGGCGCAAATAATCGTTGAGGCACACATTGGCCGTAGGAAATCCGAGAGATTTTCCGCCAAGATCGTTGCCATGAACGACCAACCCCTCAATTGACCATGGCCGCCCCAATATTTTAGCAGCGGCTTCAACCTCGCCTTCAAGCAATAACTCCCGCACACGCGATGATGAGAACACCTCTCCGTCTTCGCCCATCTCTTCGATCTCGGTAACGCCAATACCGAGAGGCTCAAGCTGCGCGGCAAGTTTTTGCATATTGCCGTCGCGATTATGCCCGAACACGAAGTCATGGCCCGCGACTATATGCTGACCGCAAAGCTGCTCCACAAGGATTTTTTCGACAAACTCGTGTGCGGGCATTTGCGCGAGTTCGGTATCGAAGGAAAGGGTCACGACATCATCGACCCCGCAGGCTTTGATAAGGCGTTCCCTGGAGCCGCTTGGGGTCAGTCGAAAGGGGGCAAGGTTCGGTTGAAAAAAGGTCCGGGGATGCGGCTCAAAAGTGAGAGCCCTTGAAGGAACCCCTAGTTCGAGCGCCTTTTCGACAGCCGCCTTTAGCACGGCTTGATGACCGAGATGCACTCCATCGAAATTTCCGAGCGCGAAAACCGCTCCTTTCATAATTTTGACCTTCTTCACAGGTAAGTAATGTTTCTCTGCCAAGTCTTGTCGGACTTTGATATACCCTCCCGGTTCGGCATCGCCAAGGGGTTTGACCGCCATGGCTTCTGTTGACTATTAATGGTTTAATAAAGTTATGGCTTTCGATCTGTTGCCCCATTTTTATTTTACCCTCAAGGATGGAGGGCGCCTGCGCTATGCGCAATTCGCTGCCACATTGAAGCCCAAGGGGACGGTACTCATAGTGCCGGGTGGCCGAGAGTTTATCGAAAAAAAATACATCGAATGTGGACGGCCGCTTGTAGAAAAAGGGTATCGTGTCTTCATCTATGAGCCACGCGGGCAGGGCCTCTCCTCACGGTTTCTTGAGGGAACGCAGCGGCAGCGCAATCACGTTCCGAAGTTTTCAACATACCTTGAGGATCTTCGAGCTTTTTACTCCGCGATAGTATGCCGTGCTCTATGCGAACCTTTGTATGTCCACGGCCACTCGCTGGGAGCGCATATCCTCCTGCGATGGCTCGCGGAGGACAGGCCCTCCAACGTGTCTGGAGCTTTCCTTACAGCCCCCATGATATCTCTGACGGGAATGGCCGCGCACATGGCAGGGTTTGGCATCAGTTGGGCAAGTGTTAGGTTCTTCGGCCACGAAACTCTATACGCGCCCATGCAGCACGACTTCGGAGGCGAGGACTTGGTTTTTCCCAACAATCCTCTGACGCAAGACGAAGAGCGCTTCAAGATTATGGCTGACTACTTTGCAGCCCTCCCCGAACTGACGACAGGCGGGGTCACGTGGGGATGGATGCTTGAGGCATTGACATCAATGAACACCGTTCAAACCTGGCCTTTCCTGTCAAAAATCACCGTCCCTGTCCTTGCCTTAATGGGGGATCAGGACGCCATAACGCCGCCTATGGAAGTCGTGCCTTTCTTGAGTATGATCCCTCAGGCCCGCACGCAAATCATTCCCGGCGCGCGCCACGATCTGCTCAATGAAACCGCGCCGCTCCGCGAGGAGGCGTGGAAACACATCGATGACTTTTTAGGGCTTCGGAGCGATAAGGACAGCTGCCCCTGCGCGCGCATCGCGTAGCACAGTTAGCAGGTCTTCGCGCGAAACGGCGATGCAGCCCGCAGTGCCTGCGTAGTTCTCACGCGTCACATGGAAAAAGATTGCGCTGCCCATGCCCTTCACCACGGGATCGTCATTGTACCCGAGAACGACGATAATGTCGTAGAGATCATCGTCGCGCCATAGGCGTTCTGCGGACAGGGGGACTCCGACTTTTGGATAGGGTAGATCAACATAACGATTATAATTCGGGTCGTTAATTTCATCGCACCAACCGTCGTTAGGCTTTAGTGCATGGACGGGCAAATCTGTCACGATCTCCGTGCGCTTGACCTTATCCGGACGGTAGAACACCTCGCGCATGACCCACCGTCCGATAGGGGTTTTCCCGTCCCCCTCCTTCTTCTCCTCGGTGGAAGTAAAACCGTTGCGCCCCACGGCGCAATGGATTTCACGATTACCCCATATGGCCGCATTTGGGCCTTTAACGATAAAATCCATCTCTATACCCGATTGAACTTGTCTTCTGGACGTGTAACATAGCTTGAAATTCTGAAAAAACAGAGCGAATCATGATCTACACGCAAAACGACTTACTAAAGCTAATTTTAGATACCCACGCGGTTTCGATTTGGAACCGTTCAGAAGGCCCCGTGTTCTGGTACGCGGCGAATGTCCCCGGTCCGTTTTACGTAAACACCGAGATGATCATCGGAAAGGCCCTTTCCGAGCATCTCTTACGCGAAATCACAGCGATTATCGCCGGAACGGTCGATGGCGAAGCCCGGGCTGATCAGTTGGACAAACTTATTCTTGATGCGTTCAAAAAGACTCCGCAATGGCAACGTCTTATTGCAACTATGGTCGATAAGGCGAAAAAAGAATACCCGGCAGGGTCCTTCTCGATGGTTTCCGGCGGCGAACGGCGGGACTGGCTCTTTTCGATCCCGTTTGCACACATGGCCGAAATCCCGCACTTGTTCCTTTTCAAAAACGGCGTGATGTATGCAAAACATCCAGTCAAAGCGGGCCAAAGCGTTCTTCATGTATCCGATCTCATCAACAATGCCGCCAGCTTTTTTGACTTGTGGCACCCCATTCTCGAAAAGCACAAACTGAAGTGCTGTGGGAACCTGTGCGTTACGGTTCGTGGAGAAAACGGCCTCCGCCGCCTTCATGGAGCTGGTCAAAAGGTTATTTCTCTCATCGCCGTGGATGTTGAGTTCTTCCGTCATCTCCATGCGGCAGATCTGATTTCGCGGGAGACGTTTGAAGAGATCGCAGTCTTTTTCTCGTCGGCTCCCGATTGGGCCTCAAAATATCTGATCGATAAACCGGAGCTTTTCGACGTCGATGGCTGTGATGAAAAGAAGTCGTTTGAGCGACTGAAAAACTTTATTGAACTCGATCCGTGGAAAATGCGGCCCAGCCATGAACAGTTCTTCGCATCAATGAAAAAAGCTGTCGATCAGAGACTGGCTCGTAAGTCCGCCTAAAAGGAAGAGCAGAAACTCTAGGCCTATTGGCACTTTTCGGCAATCGCCCAGAAACCATCCGCATTGAGGCTGGCGCTGCCC
>CAZLIG010000162.1:0-4803 GCA_964559415.1 uncultured Rhodospirillaceae bacterium | reverse complement strand
GAAGCTATTTGGGATTCTAGACCGTGGTTCGTTTTATCTGTGCGGCGTGGGTTTGGAATAGAAGCAAAAATTGTTCGCGCGGATGAGGGGGATGTTTGGGCAAATTGGATAGTGGCCCTACCAGCCCCCTCCCCCACTTCGTGGCGGCAAAGGTTTTAGACTATCGGGATTGAAACTGATGGGCGCGGGAGGAACCGAAGTTTGGACCTTTGAAGCTTTCCGCTTGGTTATGTCCGGCCCGCAGAAAGCGCGACTTTTAAGGTCGATGTTGGTAAATTTGCGCCGAACGGGCATCTTTTTGCGCATGAAAGTATTTAGTTCGCAGTAAAGTCATCGTGTTGGAAAGAACTGTATTTTTATTATGCCATTGCCACAGCAACAATTTTTGGACTTTGGGGTTTATGCGGCTGCTTCAAAGGCGTCGGATTTCGCGAACGTCGTTGTCGATGGGCTTATTACTGAGGAGAACAATCCTAGGCTTGCCGAGTGTTTGAGGCGTGTCAAATCGGAAATCACCAAGCTTGCCGACGATCTGCATGAGAAGCGCACTTCGGAGATTAGGGCCGACGATATCCTTTTGCATACGGCAAACGAGTTCAAATTTGAAGCCAGCCTGACAGGCATACGAATGGCGATTGAGGGGAAAAAGGGTTTTGTCGTCGATCATATGAGCGACGAGTGGAAATTGTATTCGATCGCCAGCAGCGACTATTATGATAAGTTCGAGCAGAGAGCGGCGATGATGGACGAAATCGCCGATGAAATGGAACTTTGGGGACGTCTTGAACCTACGGTTTTAACCGCAAAAAAAGTTTGTGGCATTCTGACCAAAATCGAAAAAGCAAAATCTTTGAATTTGGAGACAACAGAAGCGTTCAAAGTCTTATTGACGGGCTTAAAGAGCGTATTGCCTGAGGATTATCATAAAGATATAGATCAGATTGTTGGCATGGTTGATGCGCCTGATCGCCCCTGTGACGATACCCTTCCGGGGCAGAAAAAGCACAATAGAAAGACACTTGATAAATAGTTCGACTTGCAGGGTTCACGATTTGGCGCGGCCGTGATAACAACGCGCGGACCTTCAATTCGACCATCTTTTGTATGAGCTTAGATTGCTATGGATATTCTTTGTCAGGCTGAAAAACTACAGGCGAGAGCGCTTGCTGTTGTCGATACTCTTCGGCTTTGCGAGTTTTGGGGACGAGTTGGCGCAACTTATCATGTGGGGGCGTCGCGCACGGGCTTGATGATGAGGCCGAATATCGATTTCGAAACCTATGTCGAAACGCCGAAAGCGGAAGACGGGTTTCGGATCATGACGACTCTGGCCTCTTCCTTTGGGGTTAAGCGCGTTTCGTATTTCGATTTCATGCAATCCGACGACCCCGGCTTGTATTGGTGGTTTGAGTACCAAGATGCCGATGGAATGACGTGGGATTTCGATCACTGGCTTATCCCGAATTCTCATCCTCATGCGGGCATGGCCGACCGTTTTGCTTCGCGCTTGCTTGCTATTTTGACAGATCCCATCCGCGTTAAAATCCTGTCGATCAAAAAAGAAACTGCGGATTTAAGTCCTCAGGAAAGGCCGCGAGGGATTGATATTTACAAGGCGGTTTTGAAAGATGGTGTTTCGTCTTATGAGGATTTCGTAAAATGGACACACAATAATCCACCTGTTTCGTTGGAAACGTGGATGCCGTGAGAGAGACCCGCGATGGGTCCGGTTTTGCGGGGATGATGGTCAGCGAAGGTGCTGCTGGGGCGGTTGAGCTTCGCTACTTCTCTGAGGATTTTTGGGTGGGGGTGATTTCGTAGAGAGCGACCCAGGAGTTTTTTAGGGGGATCTCTTTTAGCCATGAGGGGGCGTTGCCTGTGGCTAGGTGGGCGGCCAAGGTGGTGTCGGAGGATTTGATTAGGAGTTTTTGGGAGACGGCGGCTTCTTGTTGCGAGTGGTCTTCCAGATACATCGTGGGGACGTACTTGCAGAGCACGACGAGGTCGAGGTTTTCTTTTTGGGCGATTTGGCGTGCGTGATTTTCGTCTTTTGTCGAGAAGAAGTCCTGAGCGGTCAGGTTGCCGTGGACGTTTGTGTGGTAGGGCGCTGATAGGATGTGGTGAGGCGTATAGAACAATAATCCGGGGCCTTGGTTGATTGTATTGACGATGCGCAGGGTTCGGCCTGCGTAAGGGGGCTGATTCAGTGCCTTCACCACGGGGGCGAGGTCGCAAGGATCGTCGCTGATGCGGGTTGGGAACATGAGGATGCCGGTGTTGAAGGAGCGACCGTCCTGAACTGCCGGAATGAGGAGGTTAAAGAGGGGGCCGATTAGGGTGACAAGGCCGAGTTCGGCCCAGAAGCGGCCCCTGCCCTCTTTGGTCTTGGCGATCCAGTGCCAGCGGTTTTCGGTGAAAGCGATCAGCGGAATGATTGAAAACGCTTGGGCGTAGACGATGAGGCGCGTTTGGTAAAATAGCGTCAGGGCGAAGGCGGTGGCGAGGAAGGTTGTCAGCAAAATCCAGCTCCACTTTTTCGCGGCGGTCGCGTTGCGGAAGGCTGAGATGCTCGCGATTATGGCTAAAGCGAGCAAGAGAGACTGGGACGCTTTTCCGGTGGAAAGGTTTTTGAGGGCGGGCACGGCTTCGCTTACGTTGGCGAAGAAGAGTTCGGCAAGCCGCGGGTCCATTGCGCCGTAGGGGCCAGCGAGGAGTTGGGGGAAGGCAGTGAGATAGGCGATGCCGAGGGCGGCTGCGCCTACTGTTGATACGACGAGACGGCCTTTGAGATTAGGAATGCGGGCGGAGAGCGCAGCTATTGCGAGGGCGAGGGCTATGCCTGCCATTAAAAGTACGTAGGCAAAGGAGTAGCTGAGGAGCTGGATTTCGAAAAGAGTTGGGAAAGGTTTGTCGAGCAACAGGCAGATGGCGCCGGTTGTTGCAAGCGTTAATCCGAAGAGCAGCGTGGGTTTTGCGGCTTTGGGGCCGGTTAGCGCCGTCCATAAGCCAAGGGTGGCGGAGGCGAGTATCATCCATGGCAGGGCCTCAAGCGCGATGGCGGTTGAAAGGGCAAGGAGGACTCCGGCAGCTATTGGCCAACGCTTTTGGATCGGAGTTTCAAAGGTTTTGGCGAGGAGGCCGATTGATCCGGTGATCAGGATGATTTCGAGGGCGTGGTGATCGACTTGGCTTGGGGCGAATTTGGACATCAGGCCGCTGGCAAAAACGGCAATGAAAGCTCCGAGGCGCGACCACGTTGGAGATACGAAACGGTCTGCTGTGTGCCGGAGCACATAAAAGAAGAGTGCGAGGTAGAGCAGCGGGAGAAGGAATGCCGTGAGCGTTGCGGCTCCCTGCCATGAGTAATTGAGGGCGCGGAAAAAGACGATGAGGCCAGCTATCGGAAGCTGGGCGAAGCGCGTGAAGTGAATTGCGACGCCTTCGGGGGCGTTCATGCGGTGTTGGATAGCGTCGAACCAGCCCTGCCCTTTTAGCCAGTCGAGGGTTTGCGTGAGGTAGGTGTAGTCGTCGGGGTCGAGGAAGTTGCCTCTCCAAATGTTATTCGGAAGAGCGACGTACGCGATTACAAAATAGCTCCAGATGATGAGGGGCAAGCCGACAAACGGGATTTGGAAGATGCGCCCCATGTCCGCGAAGAACCCTCTCGCCCACTGAGAGAGGCCTGCGCGGACTCGTTCGGCGGAAATGGTCATCCGGCCAGACTCTTTTGCGCGGCTTCGAGCTTTGCGAGGGCGGCTTCGGCTTCGGCTTTGCGTTCGCGTTGCTCATCGACCACCTCGGGGGGAGCTTTGTCGACAAAGTTCTTGTTGCCGAGCTTGGCTTCGATCTTGCGGATTTCAGCGGCGATTTTTTCGGACTCCTTTTTCAGGCGGGCGCGTTCCTTGTCGAGGTCGATGACTTCGGCAAGCGGAAGCACCAGCGTCGCTTCGTCGAGAACGGCTTGCGCGGAGCCTTTGGGGGTCTCGGTCGTTTGCGTGATTTCGGACAGACGGGCGAGACGTTTCATGATGACTTCGTGACGCTTGAGCCAGTCTATCGTTCGAGCCGAGGCTCCTTTGACTTGGAGGGGGATTAGGGAGGCTGCCGGAACGTTTAGTTCGGCACGCACGGCGCGGATGGATGAGATCGCGCGGACAAGCCAATTCATTTCATCCTGCGCGGTGGCGTCGATTTGCGCAGAGATATTCGGCCAACGGGCTTTTATCAGCAACGTGTCGCTGCCGGTGAATTCGCTCCACAGCTCTTCGGTGATGAAGGGCATGATGGGATGCAGGATGTGGAGGATTTGCGCGAGCACCCATGCTGTTGTGGCTTTGGTTTCGGTTTTGGCGACTTCGTCCGTGCCGGAAAGAATTGGCTTTGTGAATTCGAGGTACCAGTCGCAGAAGGTGTTCCAGACGAATTCGTAGGCCGAGGTTGTGGTCAGGTCGAAGCGGTAGGCATCGAGGTTGGCCGAGATGCGCTCGACGGCTGCTTTGGTTTCGCCCACAATCCATTGGTTGGCGGTGTGTTTGACGGTGGCGGGATCAAAGGAGGCGTTCCACTCGCAGCCGTTCATCTGGCAGAAGCGCGCGGCGTTCCAGAGCTTGGTCGTGAAGTTGCGGTTTCCTTCGATGCGGCTTGTGGCGAGGCGGATGTCCCTGCCCGGCGTTGAAAGATTTGCGAGCGTGAAGCGCAGGGCGTCGCAGCCGTATTTGTCGATGATGTCGAGAGGATCGATGACGTTGCCTTTGGTCTTGGACATCTTTTGGCCCTTCTCGTCGCGGACGAGGGCGTGGATGT
>CAZLIG010000161.1:0-4844 GCA_964559415.1 uncultured Rhodospirillaceae bacterium | reverse complement strand
GCCTAGCATCTCGTCATCCCCGCGAAGGCGGGGATCCCATTTGTTTTGTTCACAAAAAATCCTATCCCTTTGCGCAAACATATCCACCCCCGCAGCCCCCGCCCCGAGGTTTGAAAACTTCAGAATGATTGATCAGAAAGCCTGTTCGCGCTTCAAAAGCGTCGGAACCGTCTTAAGCATAATCACGAAATCAAGCCATAGGCTCCAGTTGCGCGCATACCAAGCCTCAAGATCCACGCGCTCGCGAAAGGTAAGCTGGTTGCGCCCACTAACCTGCCATGGCCCGGTGATGCCCGGCCTGACGGATTCATAAAAACTGAAATCCTCGGCATAAAAACATTCCTGCCCGGTCATGCACGGGCGCGGGCCGACAAGACTCATGTCTCCCTTCAGCACATTGATGAGTTGGGGCAGCTCATCGATACTGAATCGGCGGATAAACTTTCCGAACTTCGTAATGCGAACATCATCCTTGAGCTTCTGATACTTGCTCCATTCCTCGGCTGCATCCGGATGCTCACATAAATAACGCTCAAGATACTTTTCGGCATCAATGCGCATCGAACGGAACTTGTAACACTGGAAGAGCTTGCCGCCCTGCCCCACGCGAGGCTGTTTAAAAAGTGCCGGCCCGCCATCCCGCCGAACGACAAGAGCAACGACGGCAAAAAGCGGAGCAAGGCAAATAAGAGCGATCCCCGAAAGCGTCACATCGACAAGGCGCTTGAGGAACCTGGGCAAAGGAAGCTTCAGCCGGTTCGTGTCATGAAGCATCAAAATATCGTTCATCAGGAAATGATGGGGCGTCATCGTGCTGGACGGCAACCCAAGCCAAGGCGGAACGATGGAGCATGGCACCCGGGCGCGAGGCAAAAATTTGAGCGCGGCGTTGTAGCGCTCGAGATCGCTCCATTCGAGCGCAAGGAACAAGTAGTGCGCATCATGCATCATCAACATCTGCTTCCACGCGCGGGTCTTTTTCATGTTCGCGAGAATGGAAGCCGGAAGCTGATCGAGAATCTTGAAGCCCAAATGCCTGTCCCTCGACAAAACGCGTAATGCCGCCGTTGCGGTTGCCCCTTCGCCGATCAAAACCGCCGGAATATTCCAACCGCCCTCCTTCGTAAGGTGGCGGCGAACCAGGCCCCTGCCCACCAACGAAAGCACGGCAAACAAAATCCAGCAAAACGCGGTCCACAAGCGCGACCCATTATTGTGGGAAGCAAATTCAATGAACCCGCACGCAATAAACCCGCCGCTTGCAGCAGCCACGATGTGACCTAAGCTTTCCCAATAAGGCAACCTCTGCCTGTAATGTCCACGGCTATCGAGCCACAGAATAACGGTCGCCCCGATAGCAAGAAAAACGGAAAAGCTTTGCAACGTAACGGCGCTGAGAATGGCCTCAGGCAATTGCCCGTCGGTCATAGACCGCACCAAGACAAAAAGCACGCCGCCAAGATAAGAAAGCATAATGGCCGAGATGTCGGACGCTAGGATCCAGCGGCCCGATGTAATCATGCGGCTCTGGAAATCCGGGAAAATCTGGGGAACGGCAAAAAACGCGCTCCTCCTGTCCGAAGGATCGGAGGCAACCTGTTTATCGTTTGCGGGGATGTTGTCAGTCCGAAGTCGAAACATGAAGCCTCAAGAAAGGATATTCGTTTTGCCGCACACACATTCTTCCATATCGACTTCCGCCTTCCCCGAGCCCCGAGGCTCGGCTTCTAACACGAAAGCATTAGCTGTTCAACCAGTTGAGGACTTAAAAATCATTTCTCGTATTAATAGGCTATTGTAATATAGTTACACGACCTCCGCCGACTTTCCGAATATCTCCAATAACCTTTGCCTGGCGCGAGGCAGTTCGCCGTCATGAGGAACGAGAAGGCGCGAGTGCGGATTGGCGAAAACGTGTCGCGATAGAAAGTGTCCGGTAATCTCTAACCCGGACAGGATGTCCGAGTTTTCCCATAATCCGCCGCCCAGCAGGAAGGAGGGCAGCACAAAAAGCTTGTCCCGGTAAGGCTCGCCAGCCTTGAGTCCAACGGCGCATCCCGTTCGAGGGCTAACGTACGCCAAATTTTCTTTTTCGCCGCTCGCGGCGCATTGACTGAGATCAAGCCCATACCCCAGCGCCTGTAACAAAGCCATCTCCCACTTTACATATACGGGCCCCCAGATATCCTCATCCTGCAAAGAAAGCAAAGCCGCAAGTCCCGCATAAACGCCGGGCATTGGCTGGCGCTCCGGCAAGCTCGCCTCCGTAACTGCACATGAACTCTGAATAAGGGCGATAATATGCGGAGTATCGAGCCAAGCTGCCGAATGCGCCGCAACGAGATCAAGCGTGTAGGTTCCAAGCTGATCCGCAAGGCGAGCCCGCCATTTGGCTTGCACGCGATTGCCGGGCTGAAGAATAGGCCGTGCCGTGCGCCCCTGTCCGCCGGGCACCAAACCCGCATGGCGTCCGTTCGCTGCCGTTAACAGCGTTACGACCGCCGAATTCTCTCCATGAGGGCGCGCCGATAAAACAATGCCTTCGTCAGTCCATTCCATAGATACCGTCTTTCACTGAGTGCGGAAGCTCGGAAAAATACATCTTGCCAAGACCAAACGCGATTGTAGAGTCTCCTGAGCGCAAGGGAAACCCCGTGCGCTTCCTCGCCTAATTGCGCCGCCTTGCAGAGCAGAGCAATAGTGAGGTATTGAAAATGCGAATTTTGATATTATGTAAACGTAAACAATTATGGAGTCTGCCATGAGTGCTGCCACCAAAACCGTCACTGACGCGACCTTCGAAGCCGATGTTTTGAAGTCCCCACAGACCGTTCTGGTGGATTTCTGGGCGACATGGTGCGGCCCTTGCAAGATGATCGGCCCCGTCCTCGAAGAAATCGCCTCCGAAATGGAAGGCCAGGTCACGATCGCCAAAGTCAACGTAGACGAAAACCCAACGACCCCCGGAACATATGGCATCCGCAGCATCCCGACCTTGATGCTGTTCAAAGATGGCCAAGTCGTCGCGACAAAAGTCGGCGCAACCCCCAAAGCGGCCATTCAAGCCTGGCTGAAGGAAAACGCCTAAGGTGCGTTGAGATTTGAGTGTAAGTCCTCAGCAGCCGTCATTCCCGCAAAAGCGGGAAGGCATCGCCCGCGAGTCTGCGCGGTAAAAGAACCCGAAAGGCCGCCAGTAAAGCCAGCCCCTCGCTGGGAGAAAAATTAACTCTGGAAATAAGTTCGCCATGCTCTAAAAAGGCCTGAGCTTTTTTTAGAAGGACCCGTCATGACCGACCCCTCGTTCCTATCGCTTCCCTTCATGGGTGAACCCCTATGGATGTGGCTGAGCTTTGCCGGCATCATCGTTCTCCTCCTCGTGCTCGACTTGGGCGTTATGAACCGCAAAGAGCACGAGATCCAAATGAAGGAGAGCCTTCTTTTTTCGATCTTTTACATCACCATAGGCCTGCTTTTCGGCGGTTGGATATGGTACGAGCTTGGCGACGTCAAAGCCGCCGAATACTTCACAAGCTACGTCGTCGAAAAGTCGTTGTCTGTCGACAACATCTTTGTGATAGCGATGATTTTTTCCTTCTTTAAAGTGCCGCGCCTGTACCAGCATCGCGTGCTCTTTTGGGGCATTCTTGGCGCTATCGTGTTGCGCGGCCTGATGATCGGCCTCGGCGGAGCCTTGGTCGCCCGCTACGAATGGCTGCTCGATATCTTTGCGCTGTTCCTGATTTTTACCGGCGTCAAAATGCTTTGCTCGCGCGACAAGCCGTCGGACCTCAAGGACAACCCGATCCTGACCTTCCTGAAAACCCATTTTCGCGTGACGCAGGAATTCCACGGCCACGACTTTTTCGTCCGGCAGCCTTCGCGCAAACACGGGAAAAAGGTGCTATGGCTGACGCCCCTTTTCCTGTGCCTCGTGATGATCGAGTTTACGGACGTCCTCTTCGCGGTGGACAGCGTCCCGGCGATTTTCATCATCACAAAAGACCCGTTGATCGTCTTCACAAGCAACATCTTTGCGATCATGGGCTTGCGCTCGCTCTACTTCGTGCTGGCGGAAATCATCAACCGCTTCCACTACCTCAAGTATGCGCTGTCGATCCTCCTGATCTTCATCGGCAGCAAGACATTCGTTGCCATGTACTTCGGCTGGGAAAAATTCCCCATCGATTGGTCCCTCTTCATCACCTTCGCGATTTTGGGCGCCGGTGTGGGCTTCTCCCTCTGGAAAACTCAGGCAGACGAAAAGAAAAAGCTAAAACACCACGGCTAGTGCGCAATCGCCACACCATCGCCCCCAACCGTCTCCCCGCGAAGGAGTATCCCATTTGGTTACCCCTGCTTCATCAAGGCCCCTAACTTCCCGGCTCTTCCCCATCGCCCCCAACCGTCATCCCCGCGAAGGCGGGGATCCCATTTGGTTACCCTTGCTTCATCAAGGCCCCTAACTTCCCCGGCTCTCCCCCATCGTCATTCCAGCGAGCCTCTCCGCAAAGCCTTCAATAACCAAACACATCCACTCACTTATAGTCCTCCGTCCTTACGCCCGAACCTCTTTCCTCCGGTAAAGCTGATAAGCGGCAAGGCTCCCAAGCACGAGCGCAATGCCAAAATACTGGTGCGCGCTCAAAACCTCGTTAAGCACCATCACCGAAAACAGCGACGTGAAAATCGGCTCGATCTTGCACATAAGGCTGTACTGAAAAGCCCCCAGCCGCGAAATCCCGATGAACATCAAGAACGTCCCCGCCGTTAGCGACAAACAGCTCAGCGCCAAATGAACATTGCCGGTTAAGGTCATGGCAAGTTTCGGCGTCTCGAAAAACACC
>CAZLIG010000160.1:0-4845 GCA_964559415.1 uncultured Rhodospirillaceae bacterium | reverse complement strand
ACCGTTTCCGGTGACATGATCATCGGTTCAAGCGGCCAAGTCGTTGCCACGAAGACCAAGGGCACCGCAGTGACGCTTGCGGCCAGTGGCGGAAAGTTCATCAACAACCGTGGCGCTGACGCGATCGTTGTCGACCCCGCGAAGGCTCGTTGGCTGGTTTACAGCAAGGAACCGTTTGCCAACACCTATGGTGACCTCGACAGCGGCAATACCGCCGTCTGGCATCGTATGTATGGTGACGGCGAGATCACGCAAGCGGGCAATCGCTACGTATTCGCCTATCAGCCCACGGCCACGTTCACGCCCGCTAACATGAAGAAGAACAAGGGCGAGGACTTCACTGTTCAGGTCGCCAACGACACGTACACAGTGACGGGCATTATGACCGGCATCGACAAGGCTTTCCTTGGCGACACGTATAAGGGCGGCTCGATCACGTCAACGGGGGCCCCGGCTTCCGCTGGCTACGGGTACTATCCGATCGATATGTCGGGCGTTACCGGTCTTGGCGGCTACAATGTCGTCTACGTCCCCGGCACGCTTCAGGTTCTGCCCCCGGCTGATCCGTATGACGCGATCAACCGTAATAAGGGAACTGCCAGAAAAGGCCCCGTCGGCACGCTTCTTTCGATCGTGAACACGAACATCGTTCCGACTGGCACGTTGCCGAACTTGCCTGACTTGGCCCCGGCAGCGGGCGGCAACAACACAGCGCTTGCGGACTTGGCTCCTGCGGCTGGAGGTAACAGCATCACGCCGTTGATCCAGTGCAACGAAGCGACGCCTTGCGACATCAACCAGTAAGGCGCACCCAAACAAAAACGCCGTACCTCATTTGGTGCGGCGTTTTTTTTGACAACGGACTCAGCAGGCTTTGCACGGATTTTTCACCGGGACGCTCTAGCTTCCTCTATGCAAAAAGACCCGCAGCAACCCGTATTAATCCGTTCATCTGCCAGTTTTCGGGCCAACTCCACCGCTGCCTCGAAGGTGCCCACGATGCTCCCGCCGGTCTTCTCGATGGCATGGGTGATCATCAAATTCTCGGCCCCGCCATAAGCTTCGATCTCCAGGCCGTCCGGCCCTCGCAAAACTCCGTCCCTTTCGTTGAGCTTTTCCATACCGCCATAATAATCATTAATCACACGCTCCTCGAATCTCCGAGGGTCATCCGTGTACCCGATAATGAGAATATTGCTTTTCATTTCTGCCAAAGCGCTCATAAAACCCACCTCAAATCCCGTCCCTACGTCCATCGATGGACCCCGATAAGGCGTCATATTGGCTAGAATAATCCCAATCCGACCTTCCTTGCAGCAAGCAAGCATAATCCCTTCATTCGCTCTGCCTATGGTCAGGGCCGCCTCATGCGAATGATCCAAGGGGTCAAACTCGTTGTCGAAGGGAAAGTGACCTACAATGCCTGCTTCGGCTAGTTTGGCCTTTTTGTCCTCCCCAATCCGCTTTGCTTTTGGAAAAAAGACATCCGGACCTGCGAGATAAGCGTGAATCTCCGGCAACTGCTTCATAAGGTCTCCTCGGGATGATTGAGTTTGCATTATACAAAACTAAGACGTTTTGAGCTATAGTGCGGCAGCGTCGCCAGGCCAGATCGTTTCCAGAGGACTTGAATGTTTTTCGATACCATCGACATAAACCGCCCCTTCGCTTTAATTGAAAAAAGCGGCCGGGTTTTTTGCGCGCAAGGCATCTTTCATCGACTTGAAAAGATCGAAGAAATCCATAGTCTTGCACGCCAAACGAGCAGGGACATCGCCTTCGCGTTGCCCTACAGAGCTATCCGCGAACGCGGTTTTGAGGCGCGCGGCGATGAACCGATTTTGGCGATGGAAGTCGAAGTCGCCCTCCAACTCCCGAAAGAAAAGCTGGCCGCTGAACTTCGTGATGCTCCGATCAACTGGAACGGCGAAGTAAAAACCTCTCTATCCGATAAGGATTACGCTGAAGTCGTCCGCGAGTTCCAAAAAAATGAAATTGAACGCGGTAACGCGTCACAGGTCACGATAGCCCGCAGCTTCTCAGGCCAACATCGACACAGAAGACAAAGCTAGAAGCCAGTTCATCATTGGTGCAACTCCCGAACGCCATCTCGAAATCCGCAGCAACGAGACAATCATGATCCCCATCGCGGGAACCTTGCGAAAGGAAGACCGCGAAACCTTCGAAACGCGTTTGGACACGTTCCTAGCCGACCCCAAAGAGATCAATGAACTTTTTCAGGTCGTTGATGAGGAGATGAAGATAATGGGCGTGATCTGCCCGGACGGTGGCGAGGTTGAAGGTCCTTTCCTTCGCGAAATCGGCGCCGTCATCCACACGGAGTATCGCCTGATAGGCCGCAGAGGCGTGAACACAATGGCTGCCATGCGCCGAACCCTCCACGCACCGACCGTGGTAGGTTCGCCGATGGAAAGTGCAGCCCGCATCATCCACAAATACGAACCCGAACCTCGGCGTTACTATGCGGGCGAGGTTGGTATTTACTCCAATCCGCGCACCGAGGACCCGAATGGCGATATCGACTGCGCTATCCTTCTTCGCTGCGCCGAGATTCAGGGAGACGGAACCTTCCGGGTCCAAGCGGGCGGGGGGATTGTCCGCGATTCCGTCCCTGAGAACGAAGCGAAGGAATCCCGCGCCAAGGCTATGGGCCTGCTAGGAGTGTTATCGGGCGCAAGCCAACTCAAAGAGTCCTATCTCACCGAAGATCTATGCAAAAAAGTCGCCCCGGTCCTTAAATCCCGCAATGTGCAGCTCTCGTCCTTCTGGATGAACCGTCAGGACCCGCATGGCAAAAGCCTTCCTATGCTCGACGGCGTGAAGGTGACAATATTAAATAACGAGGACGACTTCGCTCACATGGCGGGCCATATGCTGCGTACCATGCACGCCGAAGTCCGTGTGGTCGACAGCATGGCCTATGAACCCTCAAAGGATGTGAGCGATATCGTAATCGTGGGGCCGGGTCCCGGCGACCCGACAGACATGACGCATCCTCGTATGCGCCGCGTCCAAGAAGTAATCACGGATCTGACAATCCGCCAGAAGCCGCTTCTTGGCATCTGCCTTGGGCACCAGTCTTTAGCGGTAAACAAGAAGATCGATGTCGAGCGCCAGACGCATTCCACTCAGGGAATGCAGCGCATAGTGGAACTAAAAAGCAAGAAGCACCGCCTCGGATTCTACAATTCATTCTCGCCCGTATACAATGCTAAAGCCCGGCTTCATACGGATATCAAATTTGATATTGACGAAAATGACCGTATCATTGCGATGGAAGGAGTTCGCTTTATTGGATTCCAATTTCATCCTGAATCGATTATGTCCGAGGACGGCGCGAACATCCTTCACAGAGCGATGATGCGCCTGAGAATAGAGGAATAAATGCCTGACGAATCCCCAATCAGTATCTACACGGTTCGTGTGACTCAGTTTCAGCAAAACTGCACGCTGGTGGTCTGCAACAAGACACAGACCTGCGCCGTCATCGACCCCGGCGGGGATGTAGATTCAATTGTAGAAGAAGCGAGAAATCATAACGTTAAAATAGAAAAAATATGGATCACCCACGGCCATCTCGACCACGGTGGCGGCGCGAAGGAGTTGAAAGCCTTCACAGGAGCTAAAATCGAAGGCCCCGGCATTGAGGACGCCATGTGGGTATCCTCGATCCCCCAAAACGCCATGCAGTGTGGAATGACAGGGATGGACAGCTTCACACCGGACCGTTGGCTGAAGGACGGCGATACACTGACAGTCGGCGAAGCAACTTTCCAAGTCCTCCATTGTCCCGGTCACACCCCCGGACACGTCGTCTTCTACAATAAAGAAGCCAACTTCGCCCAAGTAGGCGATGTCCTATTCAAAAACTCAATAGGCCGCGCCGACCTGATGGGGAGTAACCCGAAAGCGCTAATAGCCTCCATCACTCAGAAGCTTTGGCCTCTAGGCGACGTCAGTTTCATCCCAGGCCACGGCCCATCCTCAACCTTCGCCGCCGAACGTCAACACAACCCCTTCGTTTCCGACGCCGCTTTGGTAGACTAGCGTTAATTGCCTGCGGTTCGCGCTTGAAGCAGACTATTCTTCAAAAAGCGCAAAGTGTTGACGAAACGAGTCGCGACATCTACCTATACTCAACCGTTTTAGGGCAGGGTCAAACCTCGGGCAAAAAAGGGGTTTATGCTTTGAAGCCGGTGGACTATACAGGGCCGTTCAAGCTTGCTATCAACAATCCAAGAGGCTTTAAGTTAGTGTTCAAAAATGAGCGAAGATTTGCTTAGATACGATTTGATGATCGAAGCCGCGTTGCGCGATGTCGTGCGTGAGACGATAGAAACAGTCGCGCGCGATGGCTTGCCCGGCGACCACCACTTCTACATCACATTTCTGACAAAATTCCCCGGTGTGAAAGTCCCTGAGTATTTGCGGAAGCAATACCCGGAAGAGATGACGATTGTGCTTCAGTACCAATTCTTCGGTCTCAAGCTGGAGGAAGACAGCATCCATGTCACGCTGAGCTTCAATAACGTTAAGGAAAATCTCGTCGTTCCGATCGAGTCGATAACGACGTTTGCCGACCCCTCGGTTAATTTCGCGCTCCAGTTCCAAAATGCGGCGGAAACAGGCCAATATCCCGAAAAAGAGACGGGAGAATCTTCTGTCGTTAAGGAAGAAAAAGGCAAAACTGCCGAAACCGACAAAGAAGATGGCGCTGGCAAGGTAATAAGTCTGGACAAATTCCGCAAAAAATAAGAGAAAAGCGCCCACGTCCCCTTCGTCTAGAGGCCTAGGACACCACCCTCTCACGGTGAGAACACGGGT
>CAZLIG010000159.1:360-4850 GCA_964559415.1 uncultured Rhodospirillaceae bacterium | reverse complement strand
CGAAAACAACCGGAAAAAATTCTCGGTCGTTCGCCGCGCGATCTCCTCAAGAGACACACCCTTCGTTTCCGCCAAGACCTCGGCGGTCTTCAAAATATACGACGGCTCGCAAGGCTTCCCACGATGTCCCTCCGGCGCAAGAAAAGGAGAATCCGTCTCCACCAAAATCCTGTCGAGCGGCAAGTCGCGAACAATCGCCCGCAGTTCCTCCGACCTCTTGAACGTCAGGATTCCCGAAAGAGAAACATAAAGCCCAAGCTTCAGCCCCTCCTCAGCCAAAATTCTCCGCGAACTATAACAGTGCAAAACGCCCGCCGCCGGACCTTCGCTCTTTAAAATCCTAAGCGTATCCTCTTCGGCATCTCGGCTATGAATGACCAGCGGAAGCTTAGCCTGCTGCGCCGCCCGTATGTGCCGTCGAAAACTCTCCTCCTGCACCTCTCGCGGCGCGCGATCATAAAAATAGTCCAACCCCGTCTCGCCGAACCCAATAACTTTCGGATGTGCAGAAGCTCCAACCAGCGCCTCGGTCGAAATCTCCTGCCCCTCCTCGCTCACATGATGCGGATGAACGCCAAGACAACAATACACCTCGGGATACCTGTCGGCGGTCGCACGCAACATATCGAACTCGGTCGTGCGCGTGCAAACGTTCACCATCCGAGCAATCCCCGCCGAACGAGCGCGCTCAAGAATTCCCGCCCTGTCCTTGGCAAGAACAGGAAAATCCAAATGGCAATGGCTATCGATAAGAATCATGATGGGTCTGGCCTATACCTAGAATCTGGCGATTTTAGGCAAAGAAGCTGCCGCACGCCAACCCAAACCCCGGAAAGAACAAATATCTTAACCTACGCGTTGCGCATTCGTGGTGATATCTTCGGCAATGGCCACGAGATAAGCCAAATCTTCGGCCTCGCGCCAGCGCTGGCAGGCCGCGCGGGTGTCGGGCACTCCCTTTCCGGCAGAAGAAAGAAGAGGATTGCTCAAAAGCAGCCGGTACTTGTCATGCGCCTGCTCTGCCCGGGTTTCAAGCCAGGTCGGAAGCGTTTCAATGGTAAGCTTCTCGAATTCCAAAGGAGAGAGTTCGCGGCGAATGCGCTGGGAAACATGAGTGCCATAACGGCGGTTTAGTTCTTCATAAGTCAAGTTCGGCTCCCTTGGTCGAGATCGAGAAATAAACCAAAGACAGGGGCGTCCTAATGCCTCGTTTGGAAATCCATGTTGTCCCGAAGTGAGGTCAACACGTTGGTCAATCGGTCTTCAAAAGAAAGGGAGAACACTTGGGTTTCGGAAATGCCTTCGAACATCTCCAGCATCCGCAAAACTGCGCGAGCCGTCTCTTCGCCCAAACTCTCTTCCAACTCCAGAAAATCAAGGTCGCCGAAGCTAACCGTGCCATTCCTCATGAACAGTCTCTCTTATGGTTTTGAAATGTGACGTAGATGAAATGAACTGACCTAACTATCACGCCAACTCCGGCTACCCTTTTTAGAAAATAACCTACCCATTAGGGTCTGTAAAGAGGAAAAATCAGTGATTTCCACAACAGAAAAAGCGCAGTTTCTGTGCGAGAAACAGCGTTTTTGGGATGTTTTATTGGTAATCGGTCGTTTTAGACAGAACCGGTAGCAAGCCTGATTCTAAGCCCATCGAGATCCTTCGTGAACACAATCTGACACGCAAGACGCGAATCTGGCGTAACGTCAAAAGCGCCGTCAAGCATCCCGATCTCCTCTTCCCCCGGCTCCGGCAACTTGGCCTTCCAGGCCGGATCGACGTAAACATGGCACGTCGCGCAAGCGCAAGAACCGCCGCACTGCGCAAGGATCGGCACGCCGCCCTCCCGAATGATTTCCATCAGCGTCCATTCTTCGGTGGCCTCAAGCTCGTGCTCTTTGCCTTCCATGTCTGTAAGATAAACTTTCATAGCGATATCCTGTTATTTCTGATCTTGAGTTGAATGTTTATCGACACCGAGCTTTCCTTTAATGTCGCTGCTCGAGGTCGTGTACTGAAACCGGTACCGTATGTCGGGATGAATGTAGGTGAAAGCCTTCTTGGCCATCAGCGCCGCCTCATGGAACCCGGACAAGATTAGCTTCATTTTCCCCGGATAGGAATTGATATCCCCCACGGCAAAAACGGTCGGAACGTTTGTTTCAAAATCCGCCGGGTTCACAGGGATCAAATTATCCTGCAGCGAGATCCCAAAGTTAGCCACCGGCCCAAGCTTCATCGTCAGCCCATAGAACGCCAAGATCGCATCGCAAGGAACGTCAGTCGAATTCTTGGCGTCATCGACCAGCGTCACGCTCTGCACCTGCCCCTGTTCGCCCTTCACTGCCGAAAAGTTGGCGATCTTGAGGTCCATCTTGCCCTCGGCAACCATCGCCCGCATCTTGCCCACGCTATCGGGCGCAGCGCGGAACTCGTCCCGCCGATGCACCAAGGTGATCCGCTTCGCAAGCGGCTGCAAGTTCAGCGCCCAGTCGAGCGCAGAATCCCCGCCCCCCGCAATCAGAACGTTCTTGCCGCGAAACTGCTCTTTCTTCCTCACGGAATAGAAAACGGACTTGCCCTCGAACTGCTCGATATCCTTGATCGGTGGCCTCTTCGGCGTAAAGCTCCCGCCACCCGCCGCAATTACAATCAACCGGGCCTCGATCGCCGTCCCCGCATCCGTCGTCACCCGCCATTTTCCATCCGGAAGCTTCGTAAGGCTCTCCGCCATCTGCCCCAAATGAAACACGGCATTAAACGGCTTGATCTGCTCAAGCAACCGCTCGGTCAGCTCCGCGCCGGTGCACACTGGAACGGCAGGAATATCGTAAATCGGCTTTTCCGGATAAAGCTCCGCACACTGACCGCCCTGCTTGTCCAAAATATCGACGACATGGCACTTGATATCGTTAAGCCCAAGCTCAAATACCGAAAAAAGCCCTGCAGGCCCAGCGCCAATGACCACAGCATCAGTCTGGAATGTTTCTTGCGATTGTTCTGTCATTTATACATCCTTCTTGGTGTCATTTAGCGGAATGGCGGCAACGCTTCAAGCATTTGCGGTCAGATTTTTGCAATAACGGGGCTTTGTTTATCGATTTTTGTGTAAAATCCAGCCAAGTTCGATATCAGAAACATCACTGTCGAGAAAATCATAAAGACGTTAAGCGTACCGATTGCCACAAGCCCATTTGCCGCAGTGGCGCAGGTCAGAAGCACTGGACCTGCCTTAAGCAATGCATTGGAAACCCTTTGTCCCGGGTGAAAATCCGCCAGTGCGAATGCACCGCACCCCAGCGTGATGCACAAACCCAACACAAACTGGGAAGACACTGAGAATGAAAGGTCATGGAACAGAGAGTCGGTTAAAAGTCCCACCCCATTCATGGCAAGCATCGCAAACGGTATGCCAACAGGTCTGGCCCGTACAGCCTCATTAATGTCCCGAGGAAGCAACAAGACAATCCGCCGGGCTTGCTGCCGCAGGGAACCAATTATCCTTGAGGCAAAACTTTTTTCTTCGGCGATGCGGCGGGATTGAAGATCGTCCCCGTATGCCAGAAGCACGATGTGGGCTGCCAGCGTGAACAGCGAACCAAGCAACTTCGGTCCGCTTACCCAACCTTGGGCGTGAAAGGCAAAGCCTAAATAACCCATGTCTCCAGCAATGCTGCACAAGGCAATGGTCGAAAAAGGGTTCGCCCTGATTTGCCGGACAAAGAACACGCTACGACCTACGCGCCCGTGTACTTCGGATCGCACTTGGACAAATAGGCACTCATGCCTTCGCGGAAGTCGAAGGTCTTGGTAATGGCGGTCCACGTCGAAGCCTCCTGCGCAAGCTGCGCATGAAGGTCCTGCTCGAACGCCATATTGATAAGCCTCTTCGTCGCGCCCAAAGTCCGCGTCGGCCCCTTGGCCAGCCTCTCGGCAAACGCCAAGGCCTCGGCATCAAGTTGCTCATCCGGCACAACCTTGTTCACCAGATGCAGCCGCTCGGCTTTTTCCGAATTAAAATCGTCAGTCAGATAAAGAAGTTCATTAGCCCGAGCCACGCCGATCTTGCGCGGCAGAAAGAAAGTCGCCCCGCCGTCGGGAATGGTCGCATACTTGGTGAAGTCCGAATTATACGTAGAGCGCTTCGAAGCCACAACGAAATCGCTGGCAAGCATCAAGCTCAACCCCGCCCCCGAGCAATGCCCATCGACCGCGCAAACAACAGGCTTCTCCATCGTAGCGAGTTCGCGAATGGAGGTGAAGAAGTACTGAATGCGTTGAAACACCTGATCCTGAACCGTGTGCGAGTCCCCCGCAAAACCGGAAAGCTCGTGCCCATCCATAAAGCACCCGCCCGCGCCGCGAAGCACCACGCACCGAACGGACCGATCCTCGCCCACCCCTTTGAGCTTATCGCATAGGGTCTTGGCCATCCCTGTGTTAAGAGCATTACCTTTGCCCGGACGGTTGAAGGTCGTAATAAGAATCCC
>CAZLIG010000159.1:0-350 GCA_964559415.1 uncultured Rhodospirillaceae bacterium | reverse complement strand
CCCGCCCGCATCTCGAAAACGACTTCAGCTGTCATAATGACTCCCAAACCGGTTGTATTGTTCGCTTCTACTCCAACTTCCTTGCCACGGCAAAAGAAATAGGAATAATATTAAGCATGACCGCCGAGGAAATCCTCATTGAAATACAGCGTGTTGGCAAAGCTCTCCGCGTGACCGCAATGGACGTGAAGACCGGTACGGAAGTCGTCTTCCAAGTCCCCGCCACCGCCGGAAAAGCCGAATTAAAGAGCCTTGCCGTAAAGAAAATGGCCTACGTGCTGAATAAACGCACAAAAATCGCCCGCAATTAAACATCTTGCTTGATTCGTAAACCGACCTCGTTTAACAGT
>CAZLIG010000158.1:0-4899 GCA_964559415.1 uncultured Rhodospirillaceae bacterium | reverse complement strand
CGCGTGAAAGTCCCCTTTTTCCAAAGAAACGAAACAAAACTCGACTCTTGAAAGCTTTTTGGTATAAAAGCGGACCTTCGAAGGGAATCCGTGCGACGGGGTCGAAAAAAGATGCCCTGACGCGCCTTAATTTTCTTGCCTAAAAGGCAAAGAAAGTGTTTGTTTCCCCGCGACTGGAGAGGTGGCAGAGTGGTCGAATGCGGCGGTCTCGAAAACCGTTATAGGTGTATGCCTATCAAGGGTTCGAATCCCTTCCTCTCCGCCATTTGCTCGGAACTACTCTCTTTTTAGGGAATGTACGGGATTTTACTCTCGGATTCGTTTTATCCCACTAGGAGAAACTAGCGCGTGCAAGATCAAGAACTCAACTATGAGATTCAGCTCGGTTGGGTACAGAAAATTGCCCTTTCCGGCATTGGTCGTGCGCTGACATTTGCGAAATTTTCTGAAACTAGCATCTACGATTTGGAGAAAGTTAATGCCCCTCCTCGAAATGAGGGGCAGGTTTTTTCGAACGATTTCATGCCGCCGATACAGGTAGCCGCGTTCCAGAAGTGGAAAGACGACTATGTGGCTTGGAATCTGAACAACGCTGTAAATGAAATTATTGAATCATTCGTCGTGTTTCTTGAAGTGTCATATTTCGCTCTTCATGCGAACGGAGACAGAAGGCGAGTCAACTCCGGTGATATTTTGGGCGAAGTTATAAAGAATTGGCAAAACGAAGTACGTAACAATTTAAGAACACAGAACAAGATACAAGCATTGTCTGACAAAGGCCTGCAATTTTCGGATGACGAGAAAAAAATCATCGAGAGCTTTTGGGAGATCAGAAACCTTCTTTCGCACAACCTTGGAATTGCTGATAATAGAAAAAAGCTGGATGTTGATCACGGGAAGATAACTCTTAGATGGTATCGTCGGGAAATATTTGCAAAGTTAGAATCGGGGAAAGAAATTCAATTAACTGGAGATCCGATGCCTGAAGCAGGAACGATATGCATACGCCTCAAAGTCCTGCAAACTAAGGAGATTGACCTTAACTCACACATCTCTTTTACCCTAGATGAAGTGCAACAGATTGCCTGGACGTTTTGGCTTCTTGTTCATGACGTTTCTGCTAAAATCAAAACGATTTTGGATCAGTCAGGTATAGAAGGGAAAGTCGCCCAGAGCGCTTGATAAAAACCCCGCATCGGCTCGCCTCCTGTTCGGGCGCCACAAAAAATTGCCACTTTGCAAGCCGCAGCTCGGCGCGGCAAAGAAATCCCTTCTTTCCCGCCATTCGCATTTTAGTCCTGATCCTTCACCAGCCTCGCGGTAGCCGTCTCAAGCGTCTCGCGCAACCTCTTCATCATCTCTCCCCTTGGTAATCCTGGCGGAATAGGCGGCAATATCTCAACCGTAATCAGGCCGCGCTTCTTAAAAAAACTGTCCCTCGGCCAAAGAAGACCAGAGTTCAGCGCCATGGGCACCACCGGCAAATACAGTTCCTGATAGAGCGCCACCACGCCACTCTTATAGGGGCGTGATTCTCCAACAGCCGCACGCGTGCCCTCAGGGAATATGACAACAGGTCTACCCTCAGCAGCCGCGCGCTTGGCCGCGCCAACCATTTCAATTATCGACTGCGCTCCCGCTTTCCTGTCGATAGGAATCGATCCCGAGCGGCTCATCCACCATCCGACAAACGGAATTCTCAAAAGTTCCTGCTTCAAAACAATCGCAGGGTCTTGAACGATCAGATGCAGCTTAAACGTTTCCCACGCCGACTGATGTTTGCTTGCGAGAATATACGCGCCTTGAGGAAGGTTCTCTTTGCCGATCACCTTGTACCGGATGCCACAAATATGGCTCTCCACCCATGCCACCCCTCCAAGCCACACCTCAACCATTTTCACGATCTGCTTGCGGGGCAAAAGCATCCCCCAGCTTAACCCAACGCAAAGAATGAAATTGGCGGCGTAGAAGAAAGTGTTGAACCAAAGCGAGCTCAGAAATTTCATGGGTCGACCTGTCTAGAAATTGCGCAACCAAACGAGGAGTTTGGCCACAAGGTACTTGCTGTATTCCATCGTGAGCAAATTGACCGTGCCCGGATGCTCCCACCATTCATGAAGCTTTACGTTATCAGGCATGACAGGATAGGGAACGATAACGACATCCGGCATGGCGGCATGAAAAAGCAGAAGGCTGCGTGGCATATGATAATTTGCCGTAACAAGCCTCGCCGACCTGAAACCTTCGTTCTTGATCCATTCGCGCGTCTCATTGGCATTACCTGCGGTACTCCCAGCCTGATAACCAAGAGCGATGCAGCACGCGCGCAAATTGGCGTTGATGGGAGAAGGCTTTAAAACGAGATCGAGGGGCAGGTTCTTGTGCACGCCCGAGATAAAAAGTTTTTTCCCATTTCCCGCTTCAAGAAGATTAACTCCGGTGGAAACGCGTTCGCTTCCCCCTGTGAGAACGACAATGGCTTCCGCCGTCTTCATGCCCTCGTGAATGTCGGGAGCGTGCATTGCCGCAACATCATCAACATAGGTGAGAAAGCCCGCAAACCAGAAGGCAGCCAAAACAATCGCCAGAAAAGCAAAGGGGTGCCTCTTCATGGGAAAGTCCTGATAAGCCGCATCACTGAAAGGCGAGCGGCCACTGTGGCGATAACGGTAGCGCAAAGAGGCACGAGAACCGCTGCGAACCCGACGCCAAACCAGTGCCCCCATTGGAGTGTCGAGAGGTCGGCGATGTTCCGGGTGCAGAGCAGAAGTCCCGAAATAATGGCAAGCGCAATTCCGAACCCAACTGCAGCGGATCTGATCACGATGACCATCGCCTGAAACTGAAAGTGTCGAGCAATGTCGGTGTTGTGGGCGCCCAACAGGTGAAGCAGCGAAATCGTATCTCGCTCCGTAGCGATAACCGTGCGGCAAATGAGATTAACTGCGACAACAAGCGCGATGGCCGTGAGGGCGATAGTCATCCCCCCCAAGATCATCAGTCCTCGGACAAGTCGCCAAACGTCTTTTGTCCATGTGCCGTGGTCGTTAACGCGCGCGTCGCTTACTGCTGACCTCAGCGCCAGGCTGACCTGCTTTGCGCTAAGCTCTGTCCCTGGCTTGCGCTCGATATCAATGAGAGTGGGTAGCGGCAATGCCTTAAGAAGCTCAGGCTGAGCAAACCACGGCTCAAGCAGTCGGCTAACGTCGTCGTCCGAAAGGGCCGTTGCCTGAGCGACTTCCGGAATAGCATGCAATGTCGCTAACGCCTGTCTGATCCTTTCCAATTGTGGCAAAGTAGCCTCATCGCCTACGGCAGGAATTTCGACTGTCATCCGGGTTTCAAGATTTCGCCCCCAAAGATAGCTTGCTGTCAGCAGCACGGCTTCTGCCGCGACGGCAAAGCTGGCAATAAACACCATGATGCCCACAATCGCGCCGAGCGACCGGCCCAGATGCTGGTGCCGGAACGAAGGCGTAAAAAGGTGTCGAGGCAAAGACATGGCGTTAGACTATATGGTTAGAAGGGTCGCTTAACAGATAAGATAAAGCGCAGTCTATAATCAAATTCAGAACCTCTTCAACCTTCCATCTGCAAGTCTGAGCGCTGGCTTGTGAAATTTCTCGACCAGATGGCTCTGATGGGTAGCAAGAATAACGGCGGTTCCGAGCTTGTTAAGTTCGTCGAAGAGGTGAAACAATTTCAAAGCCGTATTCTCGTCGACATTTCCCGTGGGTTCGTCGGCCAAAAGAAGCTTAGGCTTGGTCACGACAGCCCGCGCGATGGCGACGCGCTGCTGCTCGCCCCCCGAAAGCTCTTCGGGTCGGGCATCGAGCCGGTGCCCGACGCCGACCCACTCCAGCAACTCTCTCGAGTGGCTCTTCACATAGCTCTCTTCAACGCCCGTGAGGCGCAAGGGCAGGGCGGCGTTCTCCCAGGCTGTGAGATGGGGGATAAGCCTGAAATCCTGAAAAACGATCCCAATTTTCCTGCGAATTTCCGCTTTTTGTTCATGCCCCTTGTCGGTCAGAGGCTCCCCAAACAAGGTAATTTCGCCGCTGGTAGGCTTCTCAGCCTGATACACAAGCCGCAAAAGCGACGACTTTCCGGCTCCGCTTCTCCCCGTCAGGAAATAGAAGCCCGAATTGGACAGTGAAAAGCTGACGTCATCCAAAACCTGATGGTCTGGTTTGTAAACGAGGCTAACGTTTTTAAAAGACAGAAGCATAAAGCAGCAACCCTCAAAGAGCGGGCCAGCATAGTCCCGATTCTCCCGAACCCCAAGCGCCTCCAGCAACTTTAAAATTGGCCCAACGCAACATAAAATGCTATTTATTCAAGAAGCTACGCCGTGATTCTGTTGCGTCTGGCCAATGATCGTAGAATGTCCCACATGCGGCACCCGATATATGGTGCAAATAGGCCTATTCGCTCAGGGCGGGCGAAGGGTGCGTTGTGCCCGGTGCAAGAACGAGTGGCATGTCTCATTGCCGACGTCGGTTGATGTATTCGCTCCTCCTCCTGAAGTTCAAATCCCCGAGCCGCAGCCCCAACCCCAATTCGAACCCAAAAGCGAGCCACCGCCCTCGGATTCTCCCGCCAAGCAGTTCGAGCGCCTCAAAAGAGAGGCAGAGTTGGCCAGAATGCCCAACATTCCCGATTTTATGACAAAGCCCAATCTGCCAGCCGTAATCCAGAAGGAGCGTTTTTCTGACAAAATTCTGTTTATCGCTGCCGTAGCAGTTATCTTAGTCGCGCTTGCCGCAACCGCAGTGACAGGCCGCGCCATTGTCACCGCAATAAACACGAGAAACGTCCCTGATTGGGAAGGTCTCCTTTTCGTCAACGTAAAGTCCGAGCTGAAATACGATAGCGGTGCGATGAAGCTCTTAGTCGATG
>CAZLIG010000157.1:0-4943 GCA_964559415.1 uncultured Rhodospirillaceae bacterium | reverse complement strand
AAGATGTTTTCGGAGTTTCGGGTTTCGGCTGCGGCGGTGTAGTTGAACGAGCCGGTTTCGACCGTTTTGTTGTCGATGACCATGTATTTGTCATGCTGGAGAGCGTGGACAAAATCCGCGCGCACGGGCACATTTTCGGCCACGAGCATAGCCACGACCGAGTGGCTTCCTTTATTGATTTGGCCATGATCCACCACCACGGCAACATCGATGCCTGCTTTGCGCGCGGCGATAAGCGCGCGGGCTATCGGCTTTGATGTGAATGAATAGGCGGCAACCCGAATGGTTGTTTTGGCGGACTCAATTGTTTTGATGATCAGGTCGGTACCCCCGCCGTCGGGAGAAAACGCGAGTTCGACCGATGCAGGCGGTGCAACAGTCTGCGCCCCTCCCCCCTGAAGCGCCCGCGCAAAGTCTTTGATCTTTGCCGTGCACGGGGCAGAGAGAAGCACGGCTAATGCTATGACGCCGATTGCTTTGGTAAAGGGGGGGAGGTTTTTTTGGGACAAGGAAGGTTCTGGATTACTGTTCGTTTGCGAAAGGTTACCTCATCCTTCGGCTCACCACCAGATTTTCTGATAAGGGCGTATCTTTTAATTCCCCCGCGCTAATGCAATGAGTTTGTCGTGATGGGCGTATGAGATTTGGAGCTTTTGCTGAGTTTTGGAACGTAAGCGGTTTCGGGCAATCGAGCCTCATTTCCAAAGTGCTTTTTCCATATCTTGCAGACAGAGTTTTCCATATCGGAGGACATAGGTTGTACCCCCTTGGAAAGGTTAAAACGATCTTTGTCCATAACGCTTATTGTTGCCGCAATATGGGCTGCATGGGCTTGATGCACCGTCGGATTGGCTATTCCATAAGTCAGCGAGGTGTTGGCAGACTCTCCATTGAAGGGGAGAAGGATCTCGTTTTCCGTTTTTGTCACCCTGTATACGTATGTGTCTCCACGTTGCCTTTCGGGAACCGGCTCGAGAACCCCATCCCTAACGAGATCGTCAAGGTGAAGCTCGTCGTCGGGGGAAGTAACGGTCAGAACTACCGCGTTGTTTTTTAGTAGAGACCAATGTTCGGGCTGTAGGGCATAGTTCCCTGTGGCACAGAAGATCACATCGGCCTTTTTACACAGTGATTTCTTCTCCGTACCGACGCCCCATTTTCCTCTCATGATTGAGGGAAAAATATCGTTTAACATTATTTTCTTCGGATGGAGATTCTCGGCAATTCTGCTTCCCAGTCTTCCCACGCCGATTACGCCAATCTTCAGAAAGTCACTCTTGAGTTCGATTCCACCGTTAAGAAGGTAGTTATGCGAGGCCGAATAAATAGCGTCGGCGGCAGCTTTATCACTCGGCGCTTTGATATCACACTTCGCAATGGACACGATTGGGCGATCATTTAGCTTCAAAGCCTTATATCTATCTTCGCCGTTCAATGTATGCTCAGAAATTCCAACCAAGCGGTCTGGCGGAAAGGCATCAAAAAAACCCTTATCATATGCAAAATATCCGCCGTGATCCATAATCACAAACTTTTCGTCAGATGGGACGGCAGAAGAGATTGTCTCGACAACCTCATCGGTATTGGAGACCATGTCCTTCTTTGTGAGGTTTAACACTGGGATATTTGCTTTTGTGAGTTCGTCCCGAACTTCTGGGAATCTGAGAGCAGTGGAATTCTTTAGTATCACGCCTCTCAAGTTACCCATATATGCGACGCTTGATGCAAGCGCAAAGACTGTTTCATAGCTATGTGCGACAAGAATAACGCCCGTGTCGGATGGCGGCTTTAAATAATCGATCACATCGTTGTAGCAAACGAAAGGCCGTCCGTTGACCGCTGGAAAAAGCGCGTTAATTGACGGGACCCACGAAGAATTCATTGATCTATCCTGTAAAATTTGTTGAGAAATTGTCATTTAGAGTGGTTTTCCTAAATTCCACATCGATTCGAACTGTGCACGATAGGCTCCAACTGCTATCGGGGACTTGATAACAGCAACCTGAGGAAATTCTTTTCCTGAGCCGTGGATTGTTAAATCAAAGTACTGCCCATACAAACCAAACAAGACAGTCATCGCCATTTGTGGCAAGACCCGATATTCGATGTATCCCGAAAAGAGTGCAGCTTCTCTACGGTCCACAAGGCCTCTGAAATGGAGGTTCTTCAGTTTCGACATGCGCGCGGCATGAAAATCCACTCTGTCGCCTAATGCCTCTTTAAATAGCCTGTCGTCAACTCCCGCCGCACAAACAGGCACTTCTGTTCCATGGCTATCAAGTGCTGCGAGAATATCATAAAAGTTATCCACATACTTTTGAAATTCTGCAGGCCCAGTGTATGTGGTGATCAAATTCGACGATTTTTTCACGCCATCATCTTCCGTGAATTGAACGTCGTGCGCGGCGAAGGCTCTGATTAAAGCGGTTTCAGTGACTTCCTGTGGGCGGAAAATTCCATGCTCTATATTTTTAACAGTTTCTTGTGAGACTTTAGCTGCCTTTGCCAAATCTCCGCGGCTCCAATCTAAAAGTCCACGGGCTGCTCTAAGTTGCGCTGCAGTGATCATTTCCGATACCGATACTGATTAAAAAAAACGCTTTTTTGCGAGGAACGACCTATTTTAGGTAAGAGTTAGCCTCGAAATTGGCAGTAATGCAAGTCTGTCGATTAGTTTCATTGACCACAATCAAAACATCATCGCATTCCCGAATCAACGGGTTTTCGGAACGAATTAACCCTTTATAAACGATTGCGTGGTTTTATGCAAACAAATTTAGGTATTTTCTTACCCCTTATTGGTATGCTAACCAATAAGGCTATATAATACCGCATATTTGAAAAGTATTTTAGCAGATATTCTTTATTGGGGATTTGATGACAAAAGACTCGTCAAATACTGGCGGTTCAAAAACCGACATAAGCGTGCAGACTACGCCGAGCTGGATGGATGCTTTGGGCGGTGCAAAAACTTTTGCGCCTCCGCTTAGCGCTAATCAGTCCACTTCCATTGCGGCTATGATCGCGTACATCTCAAGCAAGTCGGGGCAGAGCGAGTTTCATATTGAGCGGAAGCTTTCCGACCGGTTCAATATTCCAAATCCCAAATGCCTGCCTGCTGCGGATTTTGATAAAGCGATTCAATATCTCGCTGACATTATCCCCCAATAGTCATAATCTTGCCGAAAAGCTCTATCTAAGGTTTCGGCATGTCGTTTCAAAAAGTCTTATGCTCGGTTGTCTTCGCTGTCGCGCTTTTGCCTAGCGTTCCCGTCAGCGCGACTGCCGCAGCTCCGCAGGCCCGCAGGTTTATTCCTACAGTGCCCTCAGCCCCGAGCGCTTCGCGGTTTGTGCCAAAATCTGCCAGTGCTCCTGTTGCTTCCCATGTGCGGCCTCGGGCTCCGAGGGTTTTCACGGCGCAACGCTTCATTCCTCAAAATCAGCGCCCCGCCGGAGCGCGGTGGTTCACTCCGAGAAACGTAGCGGCGAGAGGTGCGCAGCATTTTACCCCCAAAGCGGATTCATATAATTGGATGGCGGGAAGAATTCGGCCCGTTGCGCCGCGTGCGCCGAGCGCGGATATGTTCAGGCCCTAAACGACTCGAAGAGCCACGTCACCCCCGAGTAGGCGAGAATCCCTTTTTACCGAAGCAAGAAGGGATGACGGTGCGGACAAAAAAAAGAGCCGGATTTTCCGGCTCTTTTTTTAACGTTGTCCGCGAGATTAGCGGATGTAGATGTGGACTTCCGGCGACTGAGCCGTTTGAGCCAACGTGCTGGCGACATTAATCCGCGAGGGAGCGAGGCCCAAGGCGATGAGCGAACGCTTGATCTCGTCGGCGTTGCGCTTCGCGGTCTTTTGCTGTTCGGCTGTCTCTGCAGGATCTCCGCCGCTCGGGGCGACCGCGACAACCGAGAATTCTGCATTCGGATGCCGTTCGATAGCTTGACCGACAGCCTGGGCGAGCTGCTGTTCATACTCGACGTTCTGCTGATTAAAGCGGATGAGAACCAGCAAGTGTCCCGTCGAGGTGTCCGAAGATGGACCTGCAGACGCATCTGAAAGTGGGCTGGAGGTGACCGCCGTGGCCGGGGCCGCTTGCGGAGTGAACGGCGCGCTCTGCTGAGCCGGAGCCGCAGAGGTTTGCATCATCGTCGGGCGGTTCACGATAACTGCGCGATTGGCCAAGCTGTTGCCGAGCATTTCGCCGCGGCTGATGGCGTAGGCCAACGCTTGCAAGTTCGAGCGTTCGGTCGACAGATAGCTCGCTTGACGCTGAATGTCGGCAGTCGTCTGGTTGCGCAGATAATCAAGCTGCGTAACCATGCGGCTTGTCTCATCCTTCAGCATCTTCAACTGGTCATGGTCTTCGTCGATAGCGCCGGACAGATCGAAGGCGGCTTGGATCGAGTCCATCAAATAAGAACCGACGGACGCATCGGCATCGACGGATACCAAGAGAGAGTTCAGCTTATCGAGAGACGAGGAAACTTCGTTCAGGCTCGCATCGGCTTCTTGCCACTGGCGGAGCAGAATGGGGTTGCCTTTCGTGGTTCCGTTTTGCAGGCGCGCGGTGATTGCCGCGACGGTGCTGTGGTATTGAACGGCGCCCGCCGCACCGCTGGTACGCAGAATGGCGAATTCATTGGAGTTCAGGTTCACGCTTTGGCGAAGGCGGACGACTTCATCCTTCAACCCTTGAGCGCGGTTGCCAACGACGGTGCCGCTCGACGGGCCGAAGTTGGAAAGCCCGTCAGCTTGGCTGCTTGACGTTGCAAGAGCCAGCGAAGGGTCAAGTTGCGTTGGCGCGCTAGGAGGCGCTGTCTCGCTTACCACTTGCGTCAGGCTACCCGACGAAGAGGAGTGCTTGGGAGCCTTTGCGCAGGCGGGGGTTGCTGCCAATGCGAGCGCTGCAAGAATGGCAACGAAACTTAGTGTGGTA
>CAZLIG010000156.1:0-4956 GCA_964559415.1 uncultured Rhodospirillaceae bacterium | reverse complement strand
GGCCCTTTCCGCAGCCATTTTTTTCAAGCATCGAGGTTCCGTTGAGCTACGTTCTTTTTCACGTTGCTTTTGCTTTTCGGAGGTTTGTGAAGGCCGCTCCGATATAGCACGCACAGGCCAGAAGCAGCAGAGCCTTCAGCCCAAAGAGAAATGACAGGTTTTGCAGTATCCCACCTGCCACCGATCCCAGAACATTAGCCCCGAGAAAACGTGACTTATTTTCCGTCTTCCGAAAGGCGTCTGTGAAGACGACCCCGCCCAGAAACACCGATACGGCATAGGCACCGCTTAGCAAAAGCCCCGTAGTGGTCGAGGAGTAGGGAAGCTCTTCCCAAGGGAATGCATAGTTCGCCAAAAGCGAGGCTGCGAGGCACAAAGTATATGCGCCTGTGTTCAAAGGCTTTTTGTGCATTTCGAGAAACACGTTAGCGAGCATCAAAAAGATCAGTATGGTGCTTATCGCGATGCTGTTGACGATCCATGTCGATCCGAAATACAGCCCGAGGCGGCTTACCAACTGGGTTTCCATCAAAAGAAAACCAGCTCCGAGCAGGAAGGGAGAAATGCTTTTCGCTGAAAAGACCGAATACTTACGAACCATGAAAAGCGACAGAACCAATAAAACCAGCGAAACCATCATGTAGGTCATTGGGATCGAACGGTCGCGGTTATACATATAGGGCCAGTCGTCCGAGGCGGGTTCAGGACCTGAAGAAGACACCGAAAAATGAGGAGGATGAGACTCAAGAAATTCCTTGTTTGCTGGCTCCTCCGCCTTTTGCCAAAAGCTGTCGCTCGCGGACTCAAGGAAGATGGTCCCCGACCACAGTCCCCCTACTGGGGATACGCGATAGACAAGCGGCGTCCGACTGAATACCTCGCTCAGCGTCCGGGAGAGCCTTTCTCCCATCCAGAGCCACGGCTCCCGAACTTCAAACTTTACGATCATAACGCCGTCAGACTTAAGCAAGCTACGCGCCTGCTCGAACGCCTCTTTGGTGTAGACGTAGTTGTCCACCCGCATATTTGAGTAGCCCGAAAAACCGGTATGAGAGTCCAGAAGACCAAATATGATGGCGTCATATCGTTTCTCGGAAATGCGGAAAAAGTTGCGCGCATCGTTGACAACAAGACGGACCTTGGGCGAGGAGTATGGTTGATCGGGATGCAACTTTTTGCCCATTTCATAAATTACCGGGTCGATCTCCACCGCATCGACACTCGCTGCCCCATTCCGTAGGGCTGCCGACGCGTCGTTCCCTGCCCCTGCCCCGACAATCAAAATTTCGGCGTTATCAGGCACAAAGCGAAAAGGACTGTCATAAACGCTGTCACGGTATTTTGCTGCAAAATCGGGGTGTTTCTCGAGGTGGGCTGGCGTCGTATTCGCCATTGACATATAGGCGGTATTATTGACGCGCACCGAATACTCGCCGTCGCTCTGCGGCAAAAACTGGAGCTTTTGATATGGCGACCAGATCGTTTTTGCATCCATGGTGCTGAGGTCGCGTCCGATCATCCCCGACGCGGAGATCGAGGTGAGGAACAAAACAATACCCAGCCATTTCTCGGCCCTTGACGTCTGTATGCCGAAAAGCACCAGCAGAAAAAGCACCAGAAGCCACCAGTTTGGCGATGCCCCGATAACGGAAAGGCCAAGGAGGAGCCACGTTCCAAGAAGGCTTCCTAAAAGATTTACCGTATATGCACGAAGCGGATTTGGAGAGGCGTCAAAGCATTCTCCTATCAAGCGACCAAAAGGCATCATCGTTGCCGCAATGAGCCAGAGAAACGCCGTCATAGCGACCAAACACAGGACTGACAGGGCGGCAACAGTCAGCTTTGGCAGATCTGCGGCAAAGCTCCACAGAGCTGAGTCAGATGAGAGGGCAAGGAACTCGGAGAACCAATTTGCAGCCGCCCACTTGGCTCCGGGGATTGGCAGATAGGTAATGCTGATCAAAATGTTGATCATGCAAATATAGAAAAGGCTGTTGGTGAGCGGCTGGCTTTTATTACCCGACTGGAGGCATCCAATGCCGAAACCGAGGAAGCACGTAACAAGCGCAAGATTTTGGACGAATGCAAAAAGTCGCACTTCCGTTCCAATCCATCTGATTAGAACCAGTTCAGCGTAAAGAGCAGCCACGCTTACGATGAACATCTTCGACTTTTCGGAACGGAAATTTGCAAGCGACATTTTGCTTTCCTCTTTAAACGCTGTCGTTCAGGACATGCCTTATGTGATTGAGGGCTTTTAGCGCCATACTGGTGCCGTGTATTACTTTGACCAAGTCTTTTGCTTGCGTGGGATGAAGGATCAGATGAGTTAACGCCCGCCGCGCGCTCGCGCGTCCATCTTCAGAAATCGCCGCCATGACGAACGGCGGGACGTTCATTACGGAATCATCGCACACGGAGCGGATTACAGCCAATGGCAAACCCGCTTCTTTCGCAACTTCTGCTGCGCACTGGCTTTCCATGTCGACGATGGCACAGCCCGTGTCTCGATGTAACGCGTCCTTCTCCTCTATTGTCGGAACGAGGACCTCCGAACCGTAGACTCCGCCGCGCTTGGCGAGAGGAATCTTCACAGAGATTTTGCGGCCCCATTCTTCATCGCACAGCCATTGCCCTTTTGCCGATGCGACACGAGTTCCAACAATAACGTCTCCAAGATGGATGGACGATTCCAAGGAGCCAGCTATGCCAAAGCTGACCAATCTTTTTGCTCCCATTGCCACAAGTTCGCAGGCAAGCTCCCGCGCTTTGTGAGGGCGAGCGGCGGCACAGGCTATGATCACCCCACGGATCTGGGATGCAATTTTCTTCTCCGATTCAAGGCCGCAGAGGACGCCTAACATGTCACATTCCAAAGATAGTCGTCGCCGCGTTGCCGGTCTGAAGGTTGTTATACCGAGCCAAGGCCCATTGAGGGAAGAATGCCTTGTAACCGTGGTATCTCAAGTAGAAGACGCGCGGAAAACCGACCGCCGTATACCGCTCTTCATCCCATGTGCCGTCGGACTTTTGCTTCTGTACAAGCCATTCGATGCCGCGCTTCACAGACTCGCTGTTTACCTCGCCAGCAGCCATCAGGGCGATCAGGGCCCACGCCGTCTGCGAGGGCGTGCTTTCAACGCACTCGCCCTTGGGTTGGTCTTTCCAGTAGCTTGCCCCGTCTTCACCCCAGCCGCCATCAGGCTTTTGCTTCTGCACAAGCCACTGAACCGCACGCCGCACCATCGTATCCTTGGGATCGATGCCGATGGCATTCAGGGCACAGAGGACCGACCATGTACCATAGATGTAGTTCGTTCCCCATCTGCCAAACCAGCAGCCTTCGCTCTCCTGCTCTCTTCTCAGATATTCGATGGCGGCCTTCACCTGACCATTCTCTTTCCCATAGCCCAGTTGCGCCAGCATACTCAGGCAGCGCGCTGTTACATCGGCGCTGGGCGGATCAAGTAATGCGCTGTGATCGGCAAAAGGAATGTGGTTGAGGTAGTAGTATGTATTGTCTGCGTCGAATGCGCCCCAACCGCCATTCTTGGACTGCAGGCCCAGAACCCATTGGGCCCCGCGCTCGATTGTATTACGGTATTTGATGCGGTCGTAACGGTCGAGGGCCATTACAACGACTGCTGTATCGTCTAGGTCAGGGTAGTATGCGTTGTTGTACTGGAAAGCCCATCCGCCCGGCGCAACGTTCGGACGGCGGATCGCCCAATCGCCCGCCACATCGAGAACCTGGCGCGATTTGAGCCAATCACACGCCTTTTCAATCGCTTCAGGCGGCGCTTTGGCATCCATCATTGCGTGAGCCGACAAAGCCGTGTCCCAGACAGGTGAAAGGCACGGCTGGCAATATGAACGCTCGGGAGTATCAACAACCAGCTTATCTACGGACTTGCGCGCTATGGCATAATCGGGGTGCTCGGGCGCATAGCCAAGACAATCGTACATCATGACGGTGTTCGCCATCGCAGGGTAAATTGCTCCGAGCCCGTCTTCTCCATTAAGCCTCTCCTTCACCCAAGCAACGGCCTTTTCTACCGCCTTGGCGCGGGTGACCTTGGGCATCACCGGTTCAACAAACCGAAGAATGTCGTCGACGACGTCAAAAGCGAGCGCAACAGCAGAATTTCCTGCGCTGCGCGGCCACTTGGTGATTTGAGACGGCTTTTTGTGAAAGAGTTCGTCAACATTTACATGGCGAAGGTTTCGGGCCTTGGGTTTCTTTGCCATAAGAACCAGCAGCGGCACAATAACGGTTCGCGACCAATAGGATACTTTATCGAGATGGAACGGGAACCATCTCGGCAGCAGCATAATTTCGACGGGCATCACCGGCACTGCCGTCCACGGAACCGCGCCGAATAGCGCGAGTTGGATTCTCGTGAAAACGTTGCTCTGCTCGGCTCCGCCGTGTTTGAGAATTGCTTTTCTCGCCCGAACCATGTGGGGAGCCTCGGGACTGTCGCCTACGCATTTCAAGGCAAAATAGGCCTTAACGCTTGCGCTTACGTTCAAAGCGCCGTTGCGGAACAGCGGCCAGCCGCCGTGCTCCTCCTGAATCGACCGCAGATAGGCGGCCATGCGCTCGTGAAGAGGTTGGTTGATCGTGTCCAAGAAATGATCGAGCAGTATATATTCGGCCGGGATGGTGGCATCTGCCTCCAGCTCGAATACCCAATGACCATCCGGCTTCTGGAGTTTAAGAAGGGCTTCCATACTTCGGGTTGCCGCCGCAACTACCGATTCGCGTGGAAACAGCTGTCGGGCCAAGTTTGAAGCGCTTTCTTGCATGGTCGGAAACTACACCTCTATCGGGCGGGAAGGAGTGGCGAGAACGTCCCGTTAGACAATATTTTTAAGGACTTGTCCAGTTAACGGACTAAAGCGCGAAAAAGTAAAAAAATCCTCCCCGGTGGATCAAAAACTTGTATAATGTAA
>CAZLIG010000155.1:0-5050 GCA_964559415.1 uncultured Rhodospirillaceae bacterium | reverse complement strand
GGACTCAACAGCACGCCGAGCGCCGGTGACGAACTTCTCGTCGTTCCGGATGAAGCCAAAGCCCGCGAAATTGCCGAATTCCGCCTGCGCCGCAAGCGTGCGAAAGCGGCTGCGGCTTCGACTCCGCGCGGCAATTTCGAGCAAATGATGCAAAACATCAAGAGCGGCCAGATCAGGGAACTCGCCGTCCTTATCAAAGGCGACGTTCACGGCTCTGTCGAAGCCATCAGAAACGCGCTCGTAAAGCTGACGGACGAAAACACCGAAGTGAAGGTGCACGTTCTCGATGCCGCCGTCGGCAGCATTACCGAGTCCGACGTTACCTTGGCCAAGGCCTCGAATGCGATGGTCATCGGCTTCAACGTCCGTGCCAACGCTCAGGCGCGAGAGATGGCCAAGCGTGATGCGGTTGAGCTGCGCTACTACTCGATCATTTACAACGTGATCGACGACGTGAAGCAGGCTCTTTCCGGTATGTTGGCCCCGACGTTGCGCGAGAAGTTCCTCGGCAACGCAACGATCCTTCAGGTGTTCAATATCACCAAGATTGGCAAGGTCGCGGGCTGTAAGGTCACCGAAGGTGTTGTTAAGCGCGGGGCCAAGGTGCGCCTGTTGCGCGACAACGTAGTGATCCACGAAGGCTCGCTCAAGACGCTTAAGCGCCTCAAGGATGAAGTCAAAGAAGTTCGCGAAGGTTTCGAATGCGGCATGGCGTTCGAGAACTACGACAACATCCAGGAAGGCGATGTCATCGAATGCTTCGAGGTCGAAGAGATCGCCCGGCAGCTTTAGCAGCTTGCTTGCTAACGAAAAGCTGGCGCACGAACTTTTGGGAGAACCAGTCATCATCCCCGCGAGGGCGGGGATGCCATTTCTATTTCTCCTTCAAAAACGTTTCCCTTCAGGTCAAGATGTTGGATGCTTAACGCTCCTTTACCAAAAGTATTTCTTTTTGTTTCATTTTTTGAAGATACAATCAAAGGGCGAGTGCGAACTCGGCCCTACTGGGAGTTATAAGTATGTCTGATCTCAAGAATATCGACCCAGCTGTCATCCGCGACGTCGGAGAAGTCGCCAAGGCTTTGCCGCCGAAGAAAGATGATGAAGGCCATTATGCGCGTTGGGGGCAGGATGTATGCAGAAAAGGTTCTTATGCTTTACTTAAGCATTATTTCCATGTCCCTGATCCGCTAGCCAAAGTTGGAGCTGAGCTCGGAGCGTATAGCGGCACCATCGCTATTGCCGCCAAGTGCATCGACAGAAAAAACGACGCCAAGAAAAAACCCTCCCCGCCTCCGAAAACGGGGCCGAACTGTGCGATGTAATTTAGTCCAGCCGTAACGAGGCCTTACGGTACCCCCCGATTCGTTTTTTGGGTCCCTTGACATATTTTTCACCTTGTGCGCTCATGGGCAAGAGAATTTCGTTTCCTCTTGCTTTGGAGAATCTCATGAGCTTTGTTCGTTCTATGCTGATGGCGCTCGCGGCCTCTGTTGCTTTTACGAGCGCGGCAAACGCATCCACGATTTTTCTGGAAACAACTCCCGCTGAGGCTGCTGCGCTTCCCGAGTTTGCCGGAGGACAAATTGTTACTTTTGATTCAGTGGTGGGTGGCACATACAGCTCCTACACCGATGGCAACGTTACATTTTCCGCAGACGCGGTCATGTACATCGATAACCAGTACATGGGCGTATACAACAACTTCGGTGTGAACTCGCTGCACAACATCTATAACGCTCCGTCATTCGGCAAGTTGACGTTCACCTTTACGTCGCCGGTCAGTGCCTTAGGGTTTTTCTGGGGTGCGGCCGACGAACCTTGGACGCTCAGTGCCTACGACTCGGCGGACGCGCTTATCGAAAGCTATGAACTTCCGGTACTGAATGGCTTGAATAATGGCACTTTCGTGGGCATATCCGCTTCGGGCATTGCCTACGCAACGATTACGGGTAGCAGCGGCGATTGGGTATTTGTCGACAACGTTCAAACGTCGCCGGTTCCCCTTCCTGCCGCGCTGCCGCTGTTCAGCTCGGCTCTGATCGGCCTCGGCGGATTGGCGCGCAAACGCAAGGCCGCTTCTGCAGTTTAAGGCGAGTTATTGAAGGCGGTTTCCTCCGCTTCTCGCGGAAGGACCGCCTTTTTTCCCAAGATCGGTTTGCATGGTCGCGAAACCCGGAGGCTCGGGTTGTTTACCTGAGCCACGCAATGCTGTTCAAGGTCGGGAAAATAGCCTTGAAACAGTCCAACGGCCTCTGCTTTTTATGATTAGTTTCGAGTGAGAAAAGGTATAATGGATCGGTGCAGAAAACGTATCCTCTTGCAGGTCTAAACGACCTTTACGGCGTCAACTGTTACGCCAATGCGATAGGTCGTTGTACGCCCCGTTATTACATGAACCAAATAGCGGGTGTCCCCACTGTGTGCTATTTGTATACAACGCCTGGGACGCCGGAAGATTCTATGGCGCAGGCTCAAGCGTAAGAGAAGGGCGACTTCAAGGGTTTCATGGCGGCGGTTCAAGCCGGATGCTATCAGGATGGCTTGATTAAGCTTGGCCCAAGGTTTGCTCAAGAACCTGGTTACAAAACGGCTGCTTTGTTTTTTGATAAAGCAGAAGTGGATTATCATTTTGCCGTGCTTGAGGATAGCTCATCAGCGCCTGAACTGGTGGAACCTATATGGCGCTCCAAGGTTCCGAGGGAGCCATTTTTGAGATTCGAGGGGATCCCCGAAATCGCAAAGGAGTCCGGCTACGATTTTTGGGGATACTACCTTGTACCCGAGGAAATAAACCCCCAATGCTTCTCCGGTGTAGATTTCACTGAGATCAGGTTCGAGACAGGCGACGGGCAGTCCGTTGTAATGGAGGAAGCCTTGAACCCCAAGGAAATGCGTTCGGAATTCGCATCGACCTTTATGCTTTGTCCGCCCGCTGGGCTTGCTTTCAGTTTGACGGAAGAATGGTTTTACCAAATGCCGCCGCTTCCGTTTGACCCGAATCCGGTGCTTGCAGGTGACGCGATCGCGGTCCTTAATGGAGCTGTAAAGGAACTCGCGGCAAAGGATAATGCCAGGGAGGAGGAATTGTCTCATGTAACGATATGGGCCGCTGGACTTATTCTCCGCGCTATTGAAGACAGTGCTTCTCCGGGTGAGATCGCCCGCCACGCGGGAACGACCCCATCCACACTGTCGCCGAAAAAAAAACAGCGAAGGCCAGTGGGGCCGGAGGGAGGTTCGTCCAACGGCGGAGCCTTTCGAAAACTCGATCTATGATTCGCTTCACCTCCAGCCCTGAGTCCGATTCGCAACGTGTCAACACGAAAAGAGGGGAGACATCGCCACCGGCAATAGGTAACAAGTTGCTGAAATTGGTACCGGAGCCAGAAGAGGGAGAGTGCTGTTCTCTCACGCCACCCCTTGCAAATCGCTGACATTTTTTGCACTTCCGTTTGTTTCGAAAACGTATCGGTTCAGGTTGTGCTAGACCGCAGAACTTACACACAAAAATTTGCATAAATTTTCTGTTAACGCTTCCATTTTCACCTGAAAAACTGTTATGGTTCCGCCTCAGGTTTGACGCGAATGAGTCTTGTTTTGTTCCCGCATCGAAACAAAGGAACAAGACGTTGCACTCACGCGATATTTACGGAAAACAGAGGCCCCAATGGTTCTTCAAAAGCCCCCGCTAACTTCTTCTCCGGCGCACCCCCAAGTCCCTGTCCCCGTCGCAGCAAAGCCCGCCATCGCAACCCCTTCGAAAAAATCCGCAGCGCTGAGCTTGGCGTCCGCACCTTTTTGGATAGGGCTTGGCGTTTCGATCGCATGGGCAGGAATCGTTTTTGCGGTGATCACGCGTTCCGGCACAGCATCGACATTTGCGGGCGTACCATTGGCGGATTGGGCAATGGGCATATCGGCGGTGGTGTCTCCGATTGCGATGGTCTGGATGATCGCCGCGTATATGCAGCGCGCAAGCGATATTCAATCCATCACCGATCCGTTGCGCCGCCAACTGACGTTGATTACGGGCGAATCCGGCGCTGCCGATGCGCGCATCCGCCGCTTCAATCAAGCTATCCGTGAGCAGATCGATCTTTTGCGTAATGCGCAATCCATGAGCCAAGAGGACATGGAGGCGACGCTAAATCGCGTGCAGCAACACCGCGCTGATCTCGAGCGTCTGGAAAACGCGAGCGGCCAGCAGGTAAAGGAAATTCAGGACGTCGTGCGTCGTAGTATGTTCCAGGTCGAGCAGATGATGGACGACAAGTTCACGATGCTGCGCGTTCTTGACGGCAAGCTTCAGCAAAACGGCGAAGGCCTTCTCGGAAAAATCGAGAATATCGGAGATACCGTTGCCCGCGTCCTGCAGGGCGTCGAAGAATCCACAACGCAAATCTCAAGCGCACTCGATCAAGCCCAGCGCGACAGCCAGAAGCTTTCCGACACCTCCCACCTTCAAGAATCCAGCCTCACGAACGCCGCCAGGGCCGCATCCGAAATGTTGGGCGGCCTGTCGAGCAAGATCGACCTGAGCGTCGCCAAATTTCTCGAGCGTGCCGCCGTCGCCCGCGAAGAAGCCGAGCGTTTGGCTCATGCCCTCGATGCCCAAACGCGTGCTCTTGATGATTTCACCGCCACGTTGCCGGTTCGCGTCAGCGATGCCGAGTCCATCTTGCGCGGCGTCGCCGACCGTCTTTACGCCAGTGAGCAAGCGGCGCGCGAACAAGCCGAAACCCTTAGCGCCCGGCTTTCCGAGCAGGTCGATAGCCTGCAAGGCGTTTTTGATCGCTTCATGACGCGCCTCGGAGATGCGGATTCAAGTTTCAATGGCCGCCGCGAAGACCTCGACAATCTCGTCGAGCGCATCGGCACGACCACCTCGGGCTTCTTCTCGTCTTGGGAAAAGAGCGTCGAAGACCTCAATGATCGCATGGGGAATTCGCTGCTGCGCTTCACGGTGGTGAACGACGAAACACGCCGCAACGCCGATGGGGTGATGGTTCACCTGAACGAAACGACCGGCAAGTACGAGGAAGCGGCC
>CAZLIG010000154.1:0-5077 GCA_964559415.1 uncultured Rhodospirillaceae bacterium | reverse complement strand
CAGACAAAATATACGGCGGTGGACGGGACCCCTGCCCTTAAGAAAGCGATTGTCGAGAAGTTTGCGCGTGAGAACGGGCTGGCATACAAGCCCAGCCAGATCTCCGTTGGGACCGGCGGCAAGCAGGTTATCTTCAATGCCATTCTCGCTTCAATAAGCCCCGGAGACGAGGTGATTATCCCGGCCCCCTACTGGGTGTCGTATCCTGACATGGTCAATCTGGCCGAGGGCGTTCCGGTGTTTGTTCCTACAACACCGGCAAATAAATTCAGGATGAGTCCGGCTGATCTCGAAAAGGCGATTTCGCCCAAGACCAAGTGGCTTATCCTCAATTCGCCGAGCAATCCTTCCGGTGCGGCCTACACGAAAGACGAATTGCGCGGGTTGGCCGACGTTCTTTTGCGGCATCCGCATGTATGGATTTTGGCCGACGATATGTATGAGCATCTCGTGTTCGATAACTTCGAATTTGCGACCATCGCTCAGATCGAGCCCAAGCTTTATGACCGGACATTGACCGTTAATGGCGTTTCGAAAGCCTACAGCATGACGGGGTGGCGTATCGGTTATGCGGGCGGGCCGGAAGCTTTGATCAAGAAGATGGGCGAAATTCAGGGACACTCGACGAGCAACCCCTGCTCGATCAGCCAAGCGGCGGCAGTCGCCGCACTGACGGGACCACAGGACTTCATGAAGGACTGGGTCAAGGCTTTTCAGGAACGGCGTGATCTCGTGGTCGAGCTGCTGAACAAATGCCCCGGCATCACCTGCCTCAAGCCCGAAGGCGCTTTCTACGTCTATCCGAGTTGCAAGGGTCTGATTGGAGGCACGACATCCGACGGGAAAACAATAGCCAGCGACGATGACTTTGCGACTTACCTGCTTCAAAGCCAAGGCGTTGCCATCGTCCCGGGGTCCGGTTTCGGCCTCAGCCCGGCTTTCCGCATTTCTTATGCGACTTCGGCAGAAACGCTTCGCGAAGCTTGCAGACGGATTAAGGCTGCGTGCGAAAGCCTTTCCGGGATCAGCCAGGCTGCGTGATGGAAATTCCTTCGGCTTTGCTGCCCACGCGCTTCGGAGAATTTGAGCTGCAAGTTTTCCAGTTCGATGGTGTCGAGCACATCGTCCTGATCAAGGGCAAGCCTGCGGATAATTGCCTTGTAAGGCTCCATTCGGAATGCGCTACAGGCGACATCCTTGGCTCGCTTCGGTGCGACTGCAGGGATCAGCTTGAGGAGTCTCTTGAAATCATCGACCATGCCGGGAAAGGCCTTCTTGTTTATCTGCGCGGACATGAAGGGCGAGGGATTGGCCTCTTGAACAAAGTTCGGGCGTATGCCTTGCAGGAGCAAGGCATGGACACCTATGAGGCAAACGTCCATTTGGGCTTCGCGCCCGATGCCAGAAGCTATTCAGCCGCTGTTCAAATCCTGAAGCATTTCGATCTGAAAAAAGTCAGGTTGCTGACCAATAATCCGGACAAGATCGTGGCACTCGAGGATGGCGGCATCGAGGTCACCGAGAACGTGCCGTTATGGACGGCGACGAATCCGCATAACGAACGTTATATTGCTTCGAAGAAGGCGCACATGGCGAAGAAATAATTCGCCGCACTGCCCAGAAAATTTACCGGCAACACAGACGTCCGAAAATGAGTACCATAGCCCCTGTTGTTTTAGGGGGAATGAGTACATCAGTGGTTTTCGGCAATACACTTAAGCAAGTCAAAAATGCGATCTTTCGGCCGGTTAAGAAGCGACTAAACCCCGACAAATATGTAGAGTCTTTATTCGCAGCGCCTGAGGGAACTGAGCTTTTCAGCAAACAAAGGCGCGCATCCGTGGAGGCGCTGCTTTTCCATGCCAAGAAGCAACCCAATGCTTATTCGTGCGTCAAAGCAAGCAGCGCCTCCGGAGGCTTTGCCTAGCTTCAGAAAATTTGCGGTCGTTCATTCGGCTCGAGGCAGCAAACAGCAGCAAAGGGCTTGGAACGACCTTTGTTCCGATCTTCGAAGGCTTTCTGTATCGATGCAACTTGGGGAGTTGTCGTTGGTCAAGTCCGCTATCAGGTCAGACGACGAATGGCTTAGCAGACAGGTCGAGATGGCGACCAGAAGATTGGAAGCACAGAAGCTTTCTTCCTGTAACTACTTTAATTCCCAACCTTAGATGGAGGGCTCGTCAAAGCGATAGCCTGTGTTTCTCCGTTTGAGTCTCGTTGCATCATTTTCGCCGACGGTCAAAATAATCTGAGGAAGTCCGCGATTGTCGACCGCCAACCTTGCGGGTTTGTGGGCAGTGAGGCTGTAAGCGGCCTCAAGGAATTTTCGGGAGGCTTCCTCTCTTTCAAGCCTCACGTCGATACGGAAATGTTCGCGCCGGGTATAAAAGCCTTTTTTGCTTTTATAAGGGATCGGGATGCTTTTTCGGACTCGCGAAATGTCGACTGTAAAGTCAGGACCGAACGTCTGTTTAGCGATCGGCTCAAGTGTTTTAAAAAGCTCAGCCCAATTGCCCGTGTCGACCGCGTTGCCAGCGTTCTTCCGCACCTGCGCTTTCCACCTCTCCCATTCCGGGGCTTGGCCGGTACCAGACCCGCTTGTGGAACCGGAGCGGGTGATGTCCAGAGACGTTTGCCTAATTTGAATTTCTATGGATTTCCGGTGACTATCCGGCGAGTCTCTCGGCTCCGGCTTGCTTAGAAGGTCGCGTCGCGATCCCATGAGTATGAGAAGGCAGGTCAAATGATCGGCAAGGTTTTCAATTTGCGAGGGTTCTAAGGCACTGCCGATAACGGCGTCGGCTTCGGTTGTATCGATACCGTGCGCCGCTGACACTCGGATTTGCTTGTTGACCACGAAGTTGGCCGTCGATCTCGGTAAGATCGGGATGAGTGCATCTTTCGGCTGAAGCTCATCGAGTACTTCTTTTGGGAGTTCGAATTCCTTTATGAAAGAAAACGCAAAGCCATCTTGCGTTTCCTCCACGAGAGCCCCGATCCGCAGCCCCTCTTCCTTACTGCCGGGGAAATCGTACGGACCCTCGATCCACATCTTATGAAAGAACGTTCCCGTCTTTTTCAGAAGGTTAAGGCGTTCGGTCCCTGTCGTTGTTTTTTGGCTTCCTTGAACCATCGACAGAATTGCGTTGTCGTAAGCTATATGCGGAACCTTCGAAAAAGCTGCGATAAATGGCTGCACGCAATTTACATCACCGCTTCCCGAATAAGGTCTTTCGTAGTCGTGGGCCACCACTTCGGCTAGCGACCGTTTTGCTTTTTCGTTTATCGAGGTAAACCCCAGAAGCCTTCGAAAATCACCCGCTTTTGTCGCAGCTTTCAGTGCTTTGATACTTTCCGGCTTCAAACGAAGGGGCGCGACCCCGGACACCATCGAGTTTTTTGTCTTGTTTATCTTCTGGTTGGAGGGCGTTCTTAATTCAGAAAATTTATTCATGAGAATGAATAGCCGGGAAAGGAAGATACCAACTCTCCAAGCGTGCTCCTCCGAACTCTCAAAGGGTATTTGATCATCGGAAGACGGAGGATGACTTATGCGAAAGCCTTCGCGAGGCGTGACGTGGGCGTTCGTTGGATCTTTTAAGAACGTAGGTGGCAGAAATTTCGCCTTTGGAACGCTTAGATTTTCAACTTCATAAAACATTGAAAATCGGAAGCCGCCGCTAACCCCGTTTAAGGAGCTCACAAGGATCCCAATACGATGAGCAAATTGAGGTTTGAAAAACGGGACTTGGCCTTCCAACCACAAGGCCCCCTTAAAGGGCAAGCCGTCTTCTTCCAACCGTTCCAAGGGTTCCTCGATGCGGATGGCTTCGGCGTGCATCAGCGTCAAATCCAACAGGCTTTTGTCGTAGGACCATTTGGAAGCAGGAAGGTGGGTGTCGACGTAGTTTCCGAGTTCCTCGCTACTGCAAAGTCGCGAGGAGTTCTGGTTCCTATCGATTTGGGTGCGCCGCGTTATAAACGCCTCGTTCATAATACTGGCAAGGTACCTTTATGCATCGCCGCGATTTTTGACAATTATCAATCCGCTCACGCCTTGATCCTTATAGGACGGCGGTACCGTCCCTGCCCCCAGCTGCTCAAAAAAATGAAGCCTATGCAGGAATTGAATTTGAATCGCGCAAGCAGATGAAGTCGGACAGATGCTTAAGCAAGCAGGATTGTCGCTCTCTGCTAATAATGGTGCCGATTGTCAGATTTGAACTGACGACCTACCGCTTACAAGGCGGTTGCTCTACCCCTGAGCTAAATCGGCTTCTTTGGTTGTCACATCGCCTCTCTATCATAACCTCTACCCAACTAACAACTGGAAGTGATTAGATATTGCTGCTAGACCGGAGTCATGACGAATCCGCAACAAATGCTCGCTGATTTGGAGTGGCAGATCGACATGGGTGCCGACGAGGTCCTTGGCGAGCGCCCGGGTATTGCAAACTGGGATTTCAAGGCAGCAAACTGGAGTTTGGCTAAGCTTTTTGGAGCCTCCGGCCCAAAAACCGGGGAAAAAGGACGCAGATTCGACGATTCTGCTAAAACTGCAGGGACGTTTCCGACGTATCCTGAGGGGAACGTTGCAGTTGGTGAAGCCACACCCGAAGCGTTAACCCAACCAACCAAATCTCGGCCTGTGCCCCGCTCGTCTTACCGTCCTACAGCTACCACGATTGAGGAACTGCGGGATGAGCTTTTAAGGTTCGAGGGCTGCGGACTTAAGGCAACTGCCATGAACTTGGTTTTTGCGGACGGCCCCCCGTCCTCGCCCGTTATGTTCATCGGGGAGGCTCCGGGAGAGGATGAAGACAGGCAGGGCAAGCCTTTTGTGGGCGTGAGCGGGCAATTGTTCGACAAGATGCTTCTGGCGGCTGGGATGGCGCGAAAGGACATATACATATCCAACGTCCTTTTCTGGCGACCGCCGGGTAACCGTACGCCGACGGATGCCGAAATCGCCTCATGCTTACCATTTGTAGAGCGACACATCGCTTTGGTTAATCCTAAGGTTCTGGTTCTTCTCGGTGGCGTCGCAGCTAAAACATTGTTGCGGACAACGGAGGGG
>CAZLIG010000153.1:0-5091 GCA_964559415.1 uncultured Rhodospirillaceae bacterium | reverse complement strand
GGCAGAAGGAAAGCCACATCGGCAGTCTGCTCGACACGGCAAGAAAGTTTTAATTCCTTGAGGTAATTGTAGGTAATGCTCTCGCGCGCGGTAATAAGCCTAACGTTCTGCGTCGACTTGACGAAATAAGCTTCGTCGTGCGCGGGAAAAGGCCCAATCGACTGTCCGCAAAGAACCGCAGGGACGCCGAGGTTCATATAAGCGGCATGAGCGCGCAAGGAATTGTAGTCGGACGAAAAATTGTCGCCCCCCGCGCAAATAATTAAATCTGCGGCCTTGGCGGTGCTGAACTCGCTCCAGATGGAATTGGGGTTGAGAAGAAGCCGCTCTGCCAAACTTACGGCGGAATAGATAAGCTTGTTTAAAGCGAGCGACTTTGTGTGAAGCTTGTTGAGACGCAACGAAACGGCCCTGCGATACTTCACCTGGTCTCCAAACCGCCATTGATCATAATAATGATCGCCGGTATGGAGATAAATCTCCTCGATATTCATTTGCGGTTGGGATTTAAGTCCAAGGAGAATGGCGGTAATAAGTGCTTCGCACCCGCGATTACGGCCACCGCTTTCATTAGTAATGGAAATACGCACTGAGACCTCTTGTGAACCTTCAAGCTTTACGTTTCGTAGGTGCAATCAAATACCATAGGGAAACCCTCAATTGTAGAGGTTTCTATGCCAGTAAGAGCAAGGACTTAAGCGGTTTTTTTGAACAGTACCGCAGAGATTCCCCGTCGATGCAGAACAAAGATCAGGAATACGGTTGCCGATATTTCTGCAATGGCCCGAGCCGACGCCATGCCTAGCGCTCCCATAAATGGGACAAGGGCGACCGCCGAAATCAGATTAACGATAACGTTCAGCACAGAGGTCCAGAGATAGTATTTTTCTTCTTTGGTGGGAATAAGGAGGTAAAGGATCAGCGCGTGCTTTACCGCCACAAAGGGAAGGATAACAAGCATCGCGCGGAAGATGGGAATGGAGGGAATGAACTTAGAGCCCAAAATGAGGGGAAGCACATAAGGCGCCAGAAGATATCCGAACGCCAGTGCTGCGATGCCATAGGTCGTTTCGAAAAGGATGCCTTTACGCATGAGCACGACGGCGTGCCCCGACCCCTGCTTGTGATGCCTGGCAATGGAGGGCATCAGCACTTGGCTGATGGGATTAAGTACCGTGGTCGCAAGGGAGATCACCCGCTCGGCTGTTCCGAAGTATCCGACTTCAGTCGGCGACGACATGATGCTGAGGATAAAGGTCGAGCCGATCGTAATGATGGTAAAGCTCATCCCGGTGATGAAAAATATCGTTGTGTCCCTTATTTCTCGTAATCCGTCTTTGAACGAACCGAATACAGGTACAGCTTCCCGGCGCACAAAAACATACGCGACGCCTATCGCAATCAGATTGGACAAAAGAAGCGAGATAAGGGCAAACAGCCCGTCGTTCGGGTTTCTGACAAGACTGAGGACGAGCGCGACATTGATGGGATAAGCCATCGTTTCGACAAGAATGGACTTCTTGAACTGCCGAAGTCCTTGAAAAAACCAGGAGAAGCTGAACGCTGTTACAATGCCGAGAAGGGTGGCGCAAACCCCATACCAGTAATTAGCAATGAGAAGCGGAGAGGAGATGGTGCCTGCAACGCCAACAAGAAGGCCAACCGGAATAAGAAGATAGCGTCCAAGAAGCTGCCTGCCTAAAATGGTTCCGTACTCGTGCGGCCCGTCTGCCGAGGCAAGTTCTCTGACTCCGGAGAAATTAAAGCCATAGCAGACAATCGCGCTGATAAGCGTCATCAAAGAAATGGCGGTCAACACGAGTCCGTATCCCTCCGGCCCCAAAACACGCGAGTAGTAGGGGACAAGGATAAGAGGGCTTAAATATCTCAAAAAATGGCCTACATAGACATAGGCGGCGTCTTTTTTGAGACTATGCTTGCCTTCAGCTTTTGATGCCGCAAGAGCCATTCACTTCCGAATTTGATATTAATGGACGGAAACCAATGCACCTCTTTACGGAATAAGAACCTGATCTGCAACCCCGTTAATCCATAGATGTTTCCTGCCACACGCCAACTAAGGCCTTAACGACCTCTGCGTCACATGAAAACACCCCTTCGGGGAGCGAGAGCGGTTCGTTCGTGCGTATAGCTGCATACCATTGTGCCGGGTCGCCGACAGCGGCTACGGCAGGGAGCGAAGAGCCGTCGGCATCCGTCAAAGCTTCGGCGGCTGCTCTTCCGGGCGTGGGGCCGATCACGTTGAGAAACCCGGCGCAAGCAGCCGAGAGCGCCGCTTTATCCGAAGAAGAAAGATAAATATCGTTAAACATGATGCTCCTAATAGGTACAAATGCGCTTGATATGCGACCTGCTTAAAGAGGTCGGGATGGTGTAGGGGCCTGCGCTTACGGCAACCTCCTGTTTGCTGTCGTCGTCGAACTGATACTGAAGCTTCTTGATTCCGCATGGAATGTTGAACAATCCGACGTCGGCGGCGCGCGTCGCGGCTGAAGATGTTGTTGGAATATAAGATGTTGGACCCGCGCCAACCTCAATTTGAGCCCCCCACGCGAACACGGTTTTGCCGCTGCCGGTATACGCGGGAGTCCTGCTTGCCGTTGGGCTGTCATTTGTAAATGCTACGGCAAGAAAAGCGCTTGAGGCCGTAGCCGTTGCCGTGCACGCAAGGCCGATCCGGTATACGTCAGCGCCAACGGGGGTGATAAAGGAACTAAGCACCGAAGCTCCGTTAGCCGTCACGGTTCCGGCAGCGAGGTTGAAGTTGGTGTAAGCGTTAGGCCCAAATACTGCAGACCCGGCTGCAATCTGGAATATCGTGGCTGTCCCTTGCTTGACATAAAGACTTAAAACATAGGTTGTTCCGGTAACTCCCGAAAAACTAGCCGAAGGGTAAACGTTGTGGACGCCGAGTGCGGTTCCTTCGTTAAGAAGCGCGAAGCTGTTCGTCCCATCTGGTGCAATGCCTGAAGCCGGCGTCACGCTTGCGCCGTTTGCCGCCCACATGGAAAGAACCGAAGGACAAACCATGTTAGTTCGTTGTTCTTCAATGAGAAGGCCGTAAGGCGTGAGCGTTGCCGGATCAAAATCGAAACGCGGATCATTGTTGGCAGCCTGAGCCATAATGCCGGAAGCGTTCGTGAATATCCCGGCCGAGCCGCGCGTAAATGTAATAGGGATCGGTAAAGTGCCGTTTATAAACGACCAGTTGACCCGCCCTCGTCTCGTTATTGGAAAAAATAGGAGCATGGGGTTCCTCCTAAATGGCACGAGGCTCGAGTTGAAGAACGCGGTCCGAGCTTTGAGCAACAGGTGCGCTCGCGGTTCCCGATCTCAGACGCAAATACTGTGCGAACGAAAACGGAACTGGGTCCAGGGCTATGCATCGACCCGCGTCGGCGGTGGAGACGAGCTCATTTCCCGAGGCGTCATAAAGGTTTGCCCACGTTGCGCCTTCATCCGAGGACACTTGGAACGATACCCCGGCTGCAGTCCACGCCGAGGGCATGGTTATCGCGAAAAGCCTCAGCCCCCCGACGTTAATCGTCCCTGAAAGAGAAGCTCCGCTGGCAATAGTTGCGGAAAGCGAGTCGTACGCGGAAGTGCAATTGTCTTTGACGGACATGATATTTCCTTCTTTTGATAAAAAAATGGATTGAGTTAAGGAATGAATGCGCGCGTAAATAGGCGGACGGAACCGTAAGGTTATTTAATCCTGATAGGATGTTTTTGAAGACGGTGCCGCAGCACAGGCGTCGGCGGGCGCACGAAACCGTGGGATTGTCAATATCATGGCCTCGGCGGAAAATGCAAGAAAAATCCCATTATCAATGTTAACCTTCGATGAGGCTTGGCGTAAATGATTAACAGGGATGCGGGGTTGAAACGAACGGCTGGAAGTAGTATCAGCAATGCGGTCGCGGGCTTTCCACTTCAGGTTTTATCCTTTGGCGCCGTAGACCCGTTCTTCCATAGTTAGAATAAGGATCAGCACGTGCGACAGAAATCGGCACTTATCACAGGCGTTACGGGACAGGACGGCGCCTACCTGGCAGAACTATTGTTGGGAAAGGGATACCACGTCCATGGCCTTAAGCGCCGCTCGTCCTCGTTCAACTCGGGCCGGGTCGACCATCTTTACCAAGATCCGCACGGAGACGACGTCCGCTTCCATATGCACTACGGCGACATGACGGACTCGACCAACCTGATCCGCGTCATCCAAGAGACCCAACCCGACGAAATCTACAATCTCGCGGCTCAAAGCCACGTGCAAGTCAGCTTCGAGACGCCGGAATACACAGCTAACGCAGATGGCATCGGCACCTTGCGAATCCTCGAAGCGATCCGCATCTTGGGCATGGAAAAGCAAGCAAGGTTTTATCAGGCCTCGACTTCCGAGCTGTATGGCAAGGTTCAGGAAATCCCTCAAAAGGAAACCACTCCGTTCTATCCGCGCAGTCCTTATGCGGCTGCGAAGCTCTACGCCTACTGGATCACGGTCAACTACCGCGAAGCCTACGGAATCCACGCCTCAAACGGCATTCTGTTCAATCACGAAGGCCCCACGCGGGGCGAGACGTTTGTCACCCGCAAAATCACTCGCGCAGTCGCGGCGATCCATCTGGGCCTTCAGGAACAGCTTTTCATCGGCAACATCAATGCAAAGCGTGATTGGGGCCATTCGCGCGACTACGTCGAAGGCATGTGGCGCATCGTTCAGCAGGAGACAGCGGATGACTACGTTCTGGCCACTGGCGAAACCCACAGTGTCCGGGAATTCATCGAACTCGCATTCGCGGAAATCGGCATGAAAATTGAGTGGAAAGGGGAGGGAGTTGACGAGAAAGGCATAGACGTTAAGTCGGGCCGCACCATCGTTGCTATAGACCCGCGTTACTTCCGCCTGACCGAAGTTGATTTGCTGATCGGCGACCCGACAAAAGCGAATACAAAGCTGGGCTGGAAACACACAACAGCCTTCCCGCAGTTGGTGAAGGAAATGGTTGCTGCCGATCTGGCCACCGTCGCGCGCGAAAAGGGATTGCGTCAACATGGCTGCGAATAAGT
>CAZLIG010000152.1:3266-5103 GCA_964559415.1 uncultured Rhodospirillaceae bacterium | reverse complement strand
CTAAAGAGTGGAAGCCCTAGCACCCGGACGCTACGCGGCCCTGGACCCGCCGAAAAATCGGCGGTTTGAACGATGGTCGGAATGGGAATGTACTTTCTGAATGGCATATATTCGCCAAAAGGCACGAGATGAGCCTTGTCGTATCCCGCGACAAGCTTGCCGAGGCCGTCAAGAGCCACAAGGGAGTTGTAATAGCGTGTCTTGCCGTGCTCGCCCGCCGTGCGCCGTACGACGCCGGTGATCACTGCCGAAGAAGCAGGGATGGCGCGTGCGATTTGGTCGCGCCTGAATGAATCCTCGGCGAGGTAGTAAGTCGAAGCTGTCTCCGGCCAGAAGAAATGAGTAATCGGCTTTTCGGAAGGTAGCGCTGTGAGTCTGATCGTCTCCTGAAAGTGCCCTTCGCGCTCGTCGAGCGCCCACTTTTCCTTCTGATCAATGTTGGGCTGAACCAGTCTGATATGGACGTCCGGGGTCAAGGCGACTTCAGTTGTTCGCAGCCGATAATCCCCCCACAAAGCGAATCCGGCAAATAGAGCAAGTGTTGCAGAGAAAGCAACGCGAGCCGTTTTGGATTTGTTTTCAAGGGCTGCTGGCAATGCTGCCGCAATCGACGTCAGCAGCGTAAGTCCATAAATCCCGATTAAGCTTGTTATCTGCAAAACGCCGAGATGGCCCGACCACGCATAGCCGAGGAGATTCCACGGAAACCCGGTGAACAGGTGCCCCCGTGCGTAATCAGCAAGGAACCACATCAGGCCGAAGGTAACGGCCCCGCCTAAGCCACTAAGTCCGATCTTGCGCGCAATTACCGCCGCGACCCCATAATAGATGGCAAAGACAGCGGGTAAACCCGCGACAGCCAACGGCACAGCCCACCAAAACATTTTCAGGTCGACGAACATCGACGCCGCGATCCAGTAAAGTCCGAAAACTAGGAAGCCAAAGGCAAAGCACCATCCGGTTGTAAAAGCCTGCCAAATGGTCCGCGTACCTTGAAGCAGGGTGATAACGACAGGAAAGCTTAGCCAAAGCACGGGAAAGGCGTTGACCGGCGGCATTGCAAGCGCCATGACGCTTCCGAAAAGGAAAGCGATAAGGAGACTTCTCCAACCGGTAATAGACCGTAAATAAGTTCTGCTGAGTGACACAAACGACATTAAAATTTTATAACTCGCACTCGCCCTTTCCTGCAAGACGCAGAATGAGCTTGAATTGAGGACTTGCCGCCCCGGAAGCAATATAAAGGTTACGGGAAAGTGCGCAGCAGTTGAAGCAGTTTTTTAATGGGACCCAAGCGTGGAACTTCAGGCGAGGGAACATGCTGGGCAAAATCGCCTCTCCCAACCACCAGAACCTCATCTGCCACGAGTTGAGAGATCGGAACGATGTGCGCTGTTCCTTCTTTTTCCAGGCGAAGGAAACAGTCCGCCCCCCAATGACGATGGAGCGCCGTTTTCAGTTCTTTAGCTCCCCAGCAACCGCCGGGCTCACTTCCTTTGGCTATTTTTCTCGCAGTCTCGCGAGAAATAACGTCCGAGGCGTTCCTGGCGAACAAAAAATAAATTTCGTGTCCAGGCGGATGTGGGTCCTCAATGTGGACGCCGTCACACTCCGCTTGATTGCGGGCGACCGCCGCCACCACCCCCGCAATATGGTGGACCGAAAGATTGGTATTCTCGATCCTTCCAAATACCGCATAGGCTTGCGCGTTCGGGTCGTTGTGATTGAACACGAACTTAAAAGGTTTGATGCCCGGACCGGGCTTAAAACTCGAAAACATCGCCTTCCCCCTCGCTCTTGGAGGAGAAACTTTGGCACAGGCAGGAGTTCGAAATTT
>CAZLIG010000152.1:0-3249 GCA_964559415.1 uncultured Rhodospirillaceae bacterium | reverse complement strand
CTCTGAAGGCTTTGAACAAGCTTATCAAACTGCTTACGTATTCGCGCAGGTAGCCTGTCACCAAACCGTGTCAGATGAGCTTCCATCTGAGGCATCTCTGCCTTGCGCTGTTCGAGCTTCGGATCAAGGAGGTCGTTCAAGGCCCCCGTGTTGATCGAAAGCCCGTTGAGGTCAATATCCTTCGCATTGGGGAGAAATCCAACCGCTGTCTCGACAGCGCCGACCTTGTTGCTGACGCGTTCGCAGACCCACTTCAAAACGCGGCTATTGTCGCCATAACCGGGCCAAAGGAACTTGCCGTTCTCGTCCTTCCTGAACCAATTGACATAGAAGATGGCAGGGGCTTTGGAGCCGAGCTTATCTCCCATATCGAGCCAGTGCTGGAAGTAGTCGCCCATGTTGTAGCCGCAGAAGGGCGTCATCGCCATCGGGTCGTACCGAAGGTTGCCGACAGCGCCTATATTGGCCGCCGTGGTCTCAGAAGCGAGTGTTGCTCCAAGAAACACGCCATGATCCCAATTAAGCGCCTGCGTGACGAGCGGCGCAATGTGAGCGCGGCGTCCGCCGAACAAGATAGCATCGATGGGGACGCCTTCCGGCTTTTCCCAATCCTTGCAGATAACGGGGCACTGCGAAGCGCGCGCGGTAAAGCGGGCGTTCGGATGTGCCGCAGGCTTGTCGCTCGCGGGCGTCCAATCCTTACCCTGCCAGTCGATCAGATGCGAAGGTTTTGCTCCGTCCATGCCTTCCCACCAAATATCGCCATCGTCGGTCAAGGCGCAGTTAGTGAAGATGGTGTCCTCCTTGATCGAATTCATCGCGTTGGAGTTTGTCGAGAACGACGTGCCCGGTGCAACGCCGAAGAAACCCGTCTCGGCGTTTATCGCATAAAGCCTGCCGTCTGGCCCTTGCCTCATCCACGCAATGTCGTCGCCAATGCATTCGGCCTTCCAGCCGGGAATGGTCGGGATAATCATCGCAAGGTTCGTCTTGCCGCAAGCTGAGGGGAACGCCCCCGCGATATGGTATTGCTTTCCGTTCGGATCGGTGAGGCGCAGAAGCAGCATATGCTCGGCCATCCACCCCTCGCGGCGCGCCATCGACGAGGCGATGCGAAGCGCAAGACACTTCTTTCCAAGTAGCGCATTGCCGCCGTAGCCCGAACCATACGCCCAGATAAGGTTTTGGTCCGGGAAGTGGCTGATGTACTTCTTTTCGATCGGCGCGCAGGTCCACTCTTTTGTGCCCGCTCCGCTGCCGATAGAGTGCATACAGGGAATAAACGAACCGTCGGTGCCAAGCTTGTCGAGAACCGCCGTTCCAACGCGCGCCATGATGTGCATATTCAAAACGACATAGGCGCTGTCGGTGATTTCGATGCCGATCTTCGCCATAGGCGAGGTAAGTGGACCCATCGAGAACGGAATGACATACATCGCCCTTCCCTTCATGCACCCGTCATAAAGCTCGCGCATAGTCTTCTGAAGAACATCTGGAGCTTCCCAGTTGTTTGTGGGGCCAGCCTCCACTTTGGAGGGCGTGCTGATGTAGGTGCGGGATTCAACCCGGGCGACATCGCTGGGGTCGGAGCGAAAGAGATAGCAATCTTTGCGTTTCTTGAGGGGGATGGCCGCTCCCGAATCCACAAGAATCTTCACGAGGCTATCATATTCTTGCTTGGTTCCATCGCAGATCACAATGGAATCCGGCTTGCACAAGTCCGCCATTTCGCGGACCCACTTGTCCAAGGCGATGTTTTTGAAATGAACCATAAAAGATATCCCCCTAATGCGTTGTTGAAGAAAGGGTTGCGACGCTGACTTTAGTTCACCCTTTAAGCACCTGTCTACCCGAATGAACGCGTTGCGGGAGAAATTAAAAATAGGGCTTTAATTTCAATAAGAAATAGCGAAGCCCAGCAGAAGATCTCCCTTTTTTGTTTCATCTATGATATAAAAGCGCTGTCGGTTTCCGACTATGGCGATAAACGCCTTGTGGAATAGACGCTGCGGACCCGGGGGCGGTACCCGGCGCCTCCACCAATCGTCGCGCGATGCGCGGCGATTGGTGGGGGCGAAATAGGATCGACGCGCGTAGTAAAGACATGGTTTTTGCCCGGCATGATACCGCCGTTATCGGGTCAATTTAATAAATGCCAACGACAATGTTGACATGAGCAACGTCGCGATCGCCGCCTAATCCGCTTAGCGGATAAGGTACGATTGTGAATTGCACGCGGCTCGGGGGGCGCCGGGCAACAGAAGCCCCCCACTTTTCCACTGACATTATGAATAGCTGAGTCAAGAACCGAGATCGACCCGATGAGACTTCCGTCGCGGTACCGGGATAGAATCCTCGAACTTTGGGAGGCTGGAAAGCTTGCTCTCTCAGGCGACCGTATATTGACGAAGATTGAAGAAGAAATCGAAAAAACCGGGATGGCAGGAAACGATGCTGTGAGGCTGTCCGTCTACAATAGAAAAAGTGGATCGGTCATGGTCCTGTTTATTGGACGTGGGACGAATAGGGAGACGCACGGCTATTACATAACGACTAAGGGAGCCTACCAACTAAACGGCAATTTGCGCGAACCGCTCATTAACGCCCGGCAAGTTCGGGAGTGCGAAGCGCTAAAGGAGATTATCGGGAAATATGACAGGCCGATGGGTAGAAAGTTGATGGTGCAGGGCAGTCAGAATTCTAGTCGCTTTCGCCATTATAACGCGTAACGCCAATAACGTTATCGCGGAAAGATGGGGATGTTAGGCGTTCACAATATCTTAGCTCTTTCATGCGATAGTTTAATCATTAAGAAAATAAATTCTTTGGAGAGAGTTTTTAATGACTATTGAACGTTTATCGAGGACTCAGATTAGTGCAAAATGGAAAGCCGCCAAGGACATTATTATCGCCGAAAGCGTAAGAACGGCGATCGCGATCGATATAGTGAATACAGGAATGGCCGGAAGCCACGATGTTTTTTTCCCTGAATTCAGCCGGAGCGCTGGCAAGGTATTGATAGGGTTTTCCGCTGCGGAATCCTCCCGATCCTATGGCTTTCTTTTGTCAGCGGACGGAGCCGAATATATCAGCAGCGCGTTAAGAAGGCCTGTGACGGCTTCCGAGCTACAGAAGTGCGAAACAATTCGCGAAATTATCCTCAAACATGACCCAACATTGGGAGAGAAGCTCTTTTCCCGTTCCTCAATACTAACTCCGGAAACATCGGCGGGGCCTCACCAAAAGGCC
>CAZLIG010000151.1:0-5134 GCA_964559415.1 uncultured Rhodospirillaceae bacterium | reverse complement strand
AGCCGAAGCTCCCCGCTTTATTCCTAAACCAAGTTTTTGCTTACCGAACCGTAAACCCAAAACGGACCTTGGTCAAAGCACCGACACCGCAACCGCCAACCTGACCGACAGGAGCGGCATTAATCGCGTTGGCCATCGTAATGACGGTTGAACCCAATGGCGTCCCAGCCAATGCATCTGCATCCTCTGCCGCAATAGCACCATCTGCTACGGCAACCGCCTTATACAAGCCCGGGTCCTTCGTGTCGCCCGCCAAACCCATCAATAAATTGATGCAATTTTGCTGCGGCACGCTGGTCATGGCAACCACAAACCCAAGTCCATCTCCGGTCGAAATAATTCCCGTCGTCCCGTTTGGAAATGGCCCTGAGGTGCCCCCTTTCAGATCGGCAGGAATAACGCCCGCATTATTCATTTGGTTCGTAATCAACTCTTGTGCATACCCGGTATTGGCAGATGCAGCATAAAGAGAACGAATACCTTGCGCAATTTGAAGAATCGCCGTCTGCGCGTGCGCAGTACGTTGATTTGTATAAACGCTCGAAGCCGCCGTCCAGATGGCGCCCAGGATAAGACCCATAATGCCGAGGACGATCGCAATTTCTGTAAGGGTAAAGCCCTTCCTCGCTTGCGAAGGAATGTGTTTGGAAATCATTTCTGCCGTCTCCTTAGATGTTGAAAATTTATACTGGACGCGAGTCTTTTTGCCGAGTCCGGGCGTCACGGCATTTTTAAGCGACGTTTCTTAATTTTTACTTAATACAACCGCCTCGGGCGAGTTTTTGTAGGAATGCCTCAGGTGGAAATCTATCTTTCCGCCATACGTCGTGTTGCACGAATTCGAATGCGGTTGACGCGGCTTTGCTCCATTTCAAGAATTTCGAAGGTCAGCCCCGGCCCCTGAATGATCTCGCCCACCTGCGGAACCTTCCCCGCAAGATGAGAGACATACCCTCCAAGAGTATCAACGTCTTCCGCATCAATCCGCGGAAGCGAAATCTTCGTTTGTTCCTCAAAAGCGGTTATGCCAAGCCCTGCGTCGGCCAATAGCGTTCCATCGGGCCGAGTGATGAGCGGCGGAGGCGGCGGAACATCATGCTCATCCTCGATTTCGCCCACGATCTCTTCCACCAGATCCTCAATCGTAACAAGCCCATCGACGCCGCCAAACTCATCGATAACCACAGCCATGTGTTGCCGCGTCTGACGCATTTGGAGCAAAAGGCGCGAAGCCGGCATGGACGGTGCAACGTACATAACCGGTCTCAAAATGTCTGGGATCAGGCACGGCTTTTGCTGTGCGAGAAACGGCACAATGTCTTTGACATGCACCATTCCGATAACGTCATCGAGGGTCCCTCTGTAAATCGGAATGCGGCTATAACCATTAATGGACATTTCCTCCGCAAGCTCTTTAAGGGAAGCGCTCGCGTCAAGCGCAACAATGTCCGCCCGAGGAACCATGCAGTCGATGACCCTTCGTTCGCGCAACTTGATGATATTGGAAAGCAACATACGCTCCGCCGGAGAAAGGCCGGAGGCGGAAAGGGGATCTTCAACCAGCTCTTCCACCATTTCGCGCAGCCCTTCGGCGCTGGCAGGAGGGCTAATAAGATGAATGGCCTTTTGCCAAAGTCTAAGCCAAATGCTTTGCTCCATCTCGGAGCTGGCGGCTTCTTTTCTTTCGGACTCGTTCATTGGAAATACTTATCACTCTTCGGAGTGGTCTGCATAGGGATCCGGAAGGCCAAGAGCTTCCATAATATCAACTTCGATATTTTCCATCCGCTTTGCAGTCCGTTGGGTTTCGTGATTATACCCTAGCAGGTGTAAAAGGCCATGAATGATCAGATGCGTTGCGTGAATGTCTAACGGCTTGTTTTCGCGCTTCGCTTCGGCGCTCGTATATTGATAGCCAAGCGCGATGTCGCCAAGCTCAACAGGCTCGCTGCCCTTCACAAGTCGCCGCACCTGTGCAGGTTCGTGCTGCGGAAACGATAGAACGTTCGTCGCTTTATCAACGCCTCTAAACTGCGCATTAAGACGCCTCACCGTCGCATCCCCGGTCAGCAGAACATTGGTCGACGACGGCGCTTGAATAGAAGAACCTAAAAAATTCGCAGTAGCATTAGCCGCCGCCTGCAGCTTAGGCCTGAGCCGTGTGATGCGGAGCCAAAATTTATTCCCGATTTGAAACGTCAGAAGAATTGTCATATCTGCCACAGCATCCCTTATTCGTCATCGCTGCTTGCATCAGGTTTCCCGTCTGGTGTATTTTGCATCGTAACCCCTTTTTCCCTACCTAAACATCTAATGGTCCTAAAGTACTTAGCCCTCCTTGTGCTCCCCCTGGCGTTTGCGTCGTGCAAAGCTGTGCCCGAAGAAAGAAAATCCGTCGACACGCCCCCTACTGTCAAGTTGGCCAGCCTGGCTCCCTCTGCGGGGATGCCAATTAAGACCCTACCAAAAAGACAAAGCACTGAGCTAGGCTTGCTTCTAGGCACATGGGCTGACCCCGAGATTAACGCATCCATGGGCAACCTGGATAGGCTGAAAAACCAGCAGGCCGAAAAACGTGCAACGAACGCACCCTCTGGCCAATTGGTGACCTGGGCAAGTCCGTCAACCGGAAACTCCGGAACCATCGTCGCCCTCCGCGACGCGTACGATGCCAACGGCTCATTCTGCCGAGAATTTCGCCAGACCGTCACCCTTGACGGAAAGCAAAAACAGGGCACGAGCTTTGCCTGCCAGCAGCAAGACGGAAGCTGGAAAACTACGCAGGCTTATGCTGGGAGTTGAACTTAGCACCTTTTTTTGGTGGTTCATAAGACGCGATTTGGTCGCTGTTGTCAGGTAAATAAACCGGCTCTTGCGCCGTTACTTGATCGATTTCGACGCTTCCGACGCGCTTTGCAAACTTCTTGGTTGCGAAGTCAAACACTTCTTTCACCTCACCAAGGACCAACAGCTCCTTTTGGGGAAGTTGAACAATCTCGGTCTTGCTCTCACCCGACTCAATAAAGTTTTCCGGTCTGTCCTTAAAACGAATACGGGTGACTTCAGTCATCCTTGGGAGACCCGGCTTAAACAGATCGGGGTTAAACAAAACGGTGCACTCTTCCCCCGCCTCGAGAAACGAGGCTCTCGCAAACGCCACTCCGAGCGGGGCGAATTTTTTCGATATGGCATCAGCGGGGTTTTCACTGTCTTGGTCAACCACAACCATGGGGATCGAACCGCCAAGTGAATCAACAGTCACAACTCCAACTGCGGTGTTTTTATCGGACCCTTCAGGATGTTCGATTTCATATCGAAGGCCATGGATCATTTTCACGATTCTGGCATCAAGCTTTGCCGGAGCTCGAGAAGTGACTCGCTCATTAATCGTGCGAGTCTTTGTTCTTAGTAATCCCGCCTTCTCGACCTCGACCTTCTCTTTCGTGCCGACGTCCAAGGTTTCGTAATGAACCCACGGCGAGGCATCCTTAACGGCGTAGCTCGCCTCTATGCCATCAGTCACAAGTGCCTCGTGAGCTCGCCTCGTAACGTCAGCTCGGTATTCGTTCTGGGGGTCGGCTTGTTGAACCTGTTGGAGCTTAACTGCCTCCTCCATCGTCTTAAGTGGAACCGGGAACCAGGCGGTCTGTCCGTCGCAGAAGGATAGCATCGTACCTGAAGTAATTCCTTCCGGTGCAATGTTATCAGCATTAACAAGCGCTCGAGCGCCAGGCTCCAAAAGGCGAACGGGGACAAAATTTGCTTCGAACGATTCCCTGACAGGGTTCAAATAAGTATTCGTTTTGACATCGGGAAAAGTCAGCCCTTTTTGCACAACCTTATCTTTTTCTTGAGTAAGAAAGCAAAGAGCTGTGTGGAGAGTACCACGCTCCTCCTTCCCCAACCCGTGAAGGTCAGAGACAAAATAGACATAGGGAGCTTTGATAAACAGCCCCGGCTTGCTTGAAGGAATCCCCTCGCCCGAGAGATCGCTTACTGCCTCTGGCGGGTCATTTTTAACAAGGCCAAGCCGATAACCCCGGACGTTTATGGCCAAATCGGAATGGTTTTTCTTATTGTATTCACTTTTACCGTCATAGAATTCCATCTGTGTCTCCACGCAATATAAGGATCTTCGAATATTTCTGCCCGCCAGATTTTCCGAGGGTACACCCCTTTTTTCGAAACTAATTACCCAAAACGTGTTCGATTGTGGCCAGATTTAGGCAAATGTATATTAAAAAATTCCTCTTTTCCGGAGGGTCTCATATTATTAGTGTTCACCTATGCAAGACCCGTATCAAACACTTGGCGTTTCCAAAACCGCGTCATCGACTGAGATCAAGAGCGCGTATCGTAAACTTGCCAAAAAATTGCACCCGGACGTAAACCCCGGACGCAAGGACATCGAGCAGCGCTTTAAAGAAGTCACGGCAGCCTACGACCTCCTTTCCGATCCCGAAAAGCGCACAAAATATGACCGGGGCGATATTGACGCTCACGGACAAGAGCGTGGTTTCGGAGGTGGCGGCCCATTCACAGGCGGCTTCCGTAGCGGTCGCGGAGGGTTCGGGACCGGGGGCCAAGACCCCTTTTCGGCCTTCGGGGGCATGGAGAACATTTTCTCGGAATTCATGGGCATGGGAGCCGGACGCCAACGAGGCCCCACCGGGGGGCAACGCGCGGAAACAGGAGGAATGCGCGGCACTGATGTCACTTATCCAACGACAATTTCCTTCCTCGATGCCTGCCTCGGCATAAAAAAGCGTATCACCCTGACGAATGACAAGACGCTCGACATCACCATTCCGGCGGGAGTGGAAGAAGGACACAAGCTTCGGCTTAAAGGCCAAGGGCTAGCAGGTCTGGGCGGCGCCGCAGGAGACGCGATCATTGACATTCACGTGGAGCCTCATCCCTTTTTCACGCGCAAAGACAAAGATGTATATCTGGAACTCCCAATCACTCTTCAGGAGGCCGTTCTCGGTGGAACGGTGACCGTTCCCACGTTAACCGGAAATGTGACGCTGAAAATCCCTAAAGGCTCGGGTCCGGGCGCAGCTCTCCGGCTGAAAGGAAAAGGAGTCGCAACAGCACCGCCGGGGGATATGCTCGTGAAGCCAAAGCTCGTTCT
>CAZLIG010000150.1:0-5140 GCA_964559415.1 uncultured Rhodospirillaceae bacterium | reverse complement strand
TATGAGCCGAGCTTTTGTTTTTCCGGGTCAGGGGAGCCAGTCCGTTGGGATGGGGCGGGAGCTTTCTGCGGCGTTTTTGGAGGCGCGGGAGGTTTTTGAGGAAGTCGACTCGACGCTGAGCCAGAAATTGAGCGCGATGATATTCGAGGGCGATGCGGAGCAGCTTAAGCTGACCGAGAATGCTCAGCCTGCGATTATGGCGGTGAGCATGGCTGTGGTTCGGGTTTTGGCGAAGCAGGGGAATTTTAAGCTGCCGGAGGCGGCGGCTTTTGTGGCGGGGCACAGTCTTGGGGAATACTCGGCCCTTTGCGCGGCGGGGAGCTTGACGCTTTCGGATACGGCGCGGCTTCTCAAAAGGCGCGGGATGGCTATGCAGCAGGCGGTTCCTGTAGGCGTGGGGACCATGGCGGCGCTGATTGGGGCCGATGTGCAGATCGCTCAGGAGATTGCGGCGGCTGCGGCTCAGGGTGATGTTTGCGCGGCGGCTAACGATAATGCACCGGGGCAAGTGGTGATTAGCGGGCACGTGGCTGCTGTGGATCGTGCGATTGCGATTGCGGCGGAACGCGGGCTTAAGCGGTGCATCAAGCTTCCGGTCTCTGCACCCTTCCACTGCTCGCTTATGCAGCCTGCGGCGGACGTTATGCAGAGGGCTTTGGCAGAAGTTGAGTTTAAGGCGCCTTGCGTGCCTGTGGTGGCTAATGTGACCGCCGAGGCGGTTTCGGATGCAGCAGCTATTCGCGATTTGCTGGTGAAGCAGGTAACGGGGGCCGTTAGGTGGCGCGAGTCCGTGCTTTACATGAAGCAACAGGGCGTTTCGCAACTGGTGGAATGCGGAAACGGTTCGGTTTTGGCGGGGATGGCCAAGCGGATCGACAAGGAAGTGACTGCGGTTTCACTTTCGAAACCGGAGGATATTGAGGGTTTTTTGAAGTCTTTATAGGGCGTTAACCAAAGGAATGGCTTTTTGATTCAGGCGAGCGCTGTTATGGTCTGGTGTTTTTTGGACACCTTTTTCAACCATATGGTGTGGATATGTCTGACTATTCCGAACTTCCCTCATTACCCAATCTCAACAATCTGCAAAGCGAACTCGTTAGAACGGACAAGCTCGCCCTTTTGGATGCCGTTGTAAGCGCCTTTGAAGTCGGCGTTCTGGCTGATGACGCGCGGCATCTGCAACAGTCGACTGGCAATCCATGGGAGGCTGCTCTCACTCGGATGGACCCGGCGTGTGACGCCTTCTTACAGTTTCGCGAAGACGCGGGGCTTTCCGATTCCCCTCTTCAGCCAAGCCTGGTTATTTGTGGATCTCGTATCATGGTCGGAACTTGGATTAACCTGACCCAAGAGGCGGTGAAGCTGAATAAGCTTTCGGCGGAAGCCGTAGAAGAAAAGGCGGGCAGCCTTTGCGCCGCCGTAGCGAAGAACAACCAGAATTGGAAAACATATCTGACCAGTTGGATGGATGCGCTACAGCCCTTGGTTCACACTGAAAAAAGAAAAGAGCAAGCGCGAGCCATTTGCGGGGCCATTGACTCCCCAATGGAGCCTGAGGCTATCAGGAACAAATTCTCGGCGATTGCAGGGCTTAGGCTATAATAGCTCGCCGCATTTTTCTTCTGTATGGGGGAAGCATGTCCGAGTTTCTTTCCGTTTACGTCACTACCGGGTCCCGGGACGAGGCCGAGGAGATTGGATTGGCTGTTGTCGAGGCGGGACTGGCTGCGTGCGCCAATATCTTTGAGAACGTTTCTTCGATCTTTCGGTGGGAAGGGAAGATTGAGCGCGAGACGGAGTGTGTGCTCATCTTTAAGACCACTTCCGCCATGTTCGAGGACTTGAAGAAGAAGGTGGAGGCGCTGCACTCGTATGAGGTTCCGTGCATCGTGGCGACGCCGATCGTGGCGGGGAATGAGGCGTATTTGGAGTGGCTGCGCGGAGCTGTTGCGTAGGAACAGGGAACGGAAACAAACTGATGTCCGACGGTGCTTACTGCGGGGGTTATGCAGGAACACACACGGGCGCGGGTTTAAGCGCTCTGAGGCCGAGTTCGTTTCGCTTCTTTTCGAGAAGACCTTGCGCGCTTTCGTAGGTTTCTTTCGATCCCTTGTCGTTGGGGTTTGGCTGATAGTTGTTTTGAGGATCGGGGAGTTCTGCGCCACGCTCGAAGGGTAGCCTTCTGAGCAACAGTCCAAGGTAAGCCGAGGCGGTTATCATGACAAGAGCTAAGCCACCTTGATGCGGCATGATTGGCTCCATCGACGCCAACCCTATTCCCGTAACGAAAGTAGTCCCTCCAAAAAATGAGAATTCTTTTTTATCTTGCTCCTGTGTTGCCGTCTGCAAAAGCGAGGCATCCTGCCAGGACTTTAGAAGATATCCTCTTGCTTGGTTCTTGGCACCTTCTCCAAGTTTTTCGCACAGGGCTACTGTGAAATCTTCCTCGTATTGCTTGAGAAATTCGTCGGCGTTGTAGCGGCGCGTTACGGCCTCTTTGTTCTTTTTGAATAGCGAGAAAAGGTTGAAGCGTTTTTTATCTGTGGACTCTGGCATCGGAATATCCTTAAAAAATATAGTGCTATTTTGCCGAACTGTAGTGGCTTTCGCCGCTTAATTACACGTAAAACTTTTGTTTGGGGAGAGTCCAACGGAAACATGGTTAATGGGCTGTTCCATGTGCTGCCTTCTTATTCAATTCCTTGCGTCGTTGCTAAGGGATGGGCGCGGGCACTGGTGCTTTGATGCCTATGGAGCCGCATGTTTTACGAAGCACGTCTTCCGCTTTTCTGTAGATGGCTGGAGAGCCGGGGTCGTCGGGGGACGGATGACAGAGTTTCGCCGGGCTGGACAGACTGTGGTCCTCTTTGCGGCTCAGGTTGGTTTTGATGAGAAATCCGCACATCGCCATCAGTCCAAGCCCTGCCATGTGTTCGCTTAGACACCCGGCCTTGAGGAAGAGCATATGGCCGCTGCCCATACCTAAGGCCCCGACGCCTAGTTCTAGCTGCGTCCACTTTTTTGTGTGCGCCTGTGCCGCTTCGTACCAGACATTCATGAGGCAATGGCGGGCTTGTTTAATGCTTTGATCGCCGAATTTTTCTTGCAGGGCGTTTTCAAGGCCCTCCTCGTACTGCTTTGTGAATTCGTCGAAGTTGTATTTGCGTACGGTTATTTCCTTGTTTTTTTTAAAAAGAGAAAGGAGGTGTTCTTTTGCCGCCGAAACATTTTTCATTTTTACTCATTGAACTGAATACAGACTGAACTATGCGGCGAGTATATCGATGGGTATGGGGTTTTGGGGGGGAGTAATTACTTTCGGCAATGCATTATGAGGGCGACCAGTGATCGGAGACAGCAGCGTGGGTCAACACATTTCATATGCACCCATTTGGTTAACGGGAGACACTAAGCCACTCTGGCGTGTTATTATGACGCCGCTCCATTTTTACGGGAGCCTGCAGGCCGGAAAGACGAAATATAGTTAAGATATCGTATCGTATTCCGATGGCAGAAAGCATTTTAAGGGAAAAAACTCATTGCGCTTTTGGGAAAAATTAGTAATGAGGCTCTATGATTTAATTCATTAGACTTCACAAAGGAGCCTTTTATGACCGAAGCGCAGATCCCTGCTCAACCAATGCATTTAGAACAAAAAAGCCTTGATGAAATTGCAGCTGCCAAAATTGCGTTTTATGAAGACAATCCTTGGTTCGCAGCGCAGCTTCCTGGCTGGATGCAAAGTTGGGCCGGAGATTTGGCTCTGGGACAAGAGCTGACGGAAATTACTTTTGCTCACTATGAGGAACAGCACAATTTCGATCTAACGACGGGGCAGCATCCTCATTTCGCCGTTATGAGTTCGAGCCATTGGCTGGGCCATCCTAACAACATCATCGGCATGAGCGACTATAGCGTCGGCGAGGCTTTGATGTTTCGCGTACCCACCGGTTCGTTGACCGACGAATCCGGCAAAATGACATTCGAGGCATCGCTCTATTTGCCTCTCGCCACAAAACTCAAGGGTATCGATACCGTTTTTCATTCGAGGACGGATGCCGAGGTTGAGCTGAATTTTGCATATCGGTATTACAGTAATGGAGAGAGCTCCGATGCCCTTCCCGAGATGCTCCGGAACGATAAGTATCTAAAGGAATTCATCGATGAACATCGGTCGATTTTTAAAGAGATCGAAGATAAGGGCGTTGCGTATTATGAGAACAAATATCTTCTGAAGAACGTCGACGATGAGACACGCAAAAAACTGACCGTCGATCTTTCGGACGAAGAGCGCTTCGTTCGGGCATTGTCGATTCAAATGCTGCTTTCGGAACGCAAGCTTTTAACTACTGACGAGTTCGCGGCAAAAAATACTGTTACCGTTTTTCAGGCTGTGAATGAAAAAAGGGAGTATGTTTGGAATCCCGATGATCAGACGTTTGTTATAATTCCAGAGGCCGAAAAAAGCGATTCTGCTTTCGTACAGCAGAAGGAGACTTTCTTTAGCGCTTTGCCGGAAAGTTTTACGCATTCCGACCATGGGCATCCTGCTATCGCCAATTATCTCATGCGAGGCGCGCACGAGTATAAGAACGTTTTGAAAAATACGGATCCCACTCGCGTTGCGCTCGATTTCTTCATGAAGACTTGCTCTGACGGAAGAACGGCGGCGATCTCCGTCGCGGGACCTCTGGCTAATCGCGTTCGGAACCCCCAGCGGGTCCCCGGCGCTTTTTCTTCGTTGAACGGGAAGCTTACAAAACAGGCAGGGCTATCTGCCGGTTTGGCCAATTACTATGGCGTTCCTTATATCATTGCTGGTCATACAAATTGCGGAGCCAAGGAAGCTGAGGAAGCTTATCACAGCAAAACAGGCGAGGTTCCGGGAGCCTTCAACAAGTTGGCACAAATTAATCTGCCAATGTATGAGAAGGTTCAGACGCTCAAGCTTGACTATTACAGAAAGACCTATGGCGTTCCGGTCGCATCCGTTGCCGACTGTTTATCTGTACAGCAAACAGTCGATGATTATGCTGCGCTGAAACGCGAATACCCGGATATGAAGGTCATGGCCCTCATTCAGGATCTGCGTCATAAGCAAAATTATCTTTATAATCCGGATACGGGTAAGTTCGTTGCC
>CAZLIG010000149.1:0-5143 GCA_964559415.1 uncultured Rhodospirillaceae bacterium | reverse complement strand
TCCTCGACGAAGCTCTGGAGGGCGGAGCGGTATTGAAGGGAGAACGCTTCGAAGAGACTGATAAGCTGGGCGTGGGTCTCCGGCGTGATGTAGCCTGCTGCGAGGTTTGCTCGGAGATTGCCGGTCCACAGTACCTCGAGGTCATCGCTGCGGCGGTATGCAGGAACTAAGGAACCGCGGTCCTTGTCGAACGTGGGAAGCAAGCTTCGGCTGTCCCGAAGGTCGACAGTCTGTATCTTGCCCTTGCTGTTGACGACCTCGCGGGTCGCGCTGCACCTTATGAAGGGATTCTTTGCAAGGCGCAACCAGTCGGCGCGCAGCTCTGAACTCACGGCGGAGGGATCGAATTTCCAGACGAGCTGTTTTGAGAAGGTGTCAACGGTGCCCTGTGGCAGGGTCACCTCCAGTTCCAGGTAAAACTTGAGTTGCAGTGCGCCTTTCGCTACAGAACGGTTTACGAAGGGGCGGCTGGCAGCGCGCCATTGCGCGTCCAGTGTCGGGAACTCCATCAAGTCGCCAACCTCCCAGCTACACGCGCGACCCAGTAGTTTGGGCAGGCCCTTGTAGCGGAAGGCGAAATGCAGCCCGGCGTCGCAGTTGAGTTCTTTGAGGTCCCGTTTCGTCCGGCGCTCTGTAGTGATGCGGAGCTTGCGTCGGGTTCCCTGTTGGTCTTGGTCAAACAGGGACTCCAAGCACTCGGCAAGACCGGCAAGGAAATCTTCGGCCTCCACGGGCGCACCGTAGATGAACTTATCCCACCGAGCCTTAAGTCCGGGTTTCTCCTTCATCTCCTGGCGATGGCGGCGGTAGAAGTCGGCGTCTTCTTCGTCAGAATCGAGTGCCTTGCGAGCTGCGAGCCGCTGCAAGTAGGCCACTTCCTCGGGGGACAGGACGTCGGGATGCGACTCGTCGTAGAACTCGTCGGTTGCCTTTCCAAGGTTGAACGCTTCCTTCTTCATGCCATCGAAGAGGGGTTTGATCTGTTCCCACTCGTTCTCGGCGAGTGCAAGCGCTTCCGCGCCCCACCCGGGCGCCGCATGAATGAACGCTTCTACCGTGCCGTGCAGGGATGCCGGCATGGAGTCGCGGACTTTGGAGAACGCCGTCGTCAGATCGTCTTCCGTCAGCAGGCCTTGGGCGGGCGTCTGCTTAACGAGGTAGCAAGCGCGTTTTTTGTAGGCGGACGCAAAGAGGGCACGCCACTTCGACGGATACTTCGCGGTCTTATCCGTCAGTCCGGCAAAAAATCCTGTGTCCCGTGGGACATGCAAGGAGGGCAGCGCGAAGCCCAACGCTTGAAGGATCGGATGCCCCTCGTCGGCAATCGCCTCGCGCGTGGCGGCGACGTAGTCCGCCATCCGCTCCAATGACAACGCCTTGGAGTCTACGAGGCCCCTCAGAGCCGATGACCACCAGTCAAGGTGCGTATCGGTAAGAGGAAGGTCCGATGCCGCAATACGGACCCAGACTCCGCAGTCCGCTTGCAGTTGCTGCGAACCGATAGGAACCAGTTCCTTCAGTGATTGTTCCTCGTCGTCGCCCGTGTTCGCCACAAGGAGGATGGCCTTGGTGAACGAAGCGTTCCGCCAGTAGGTTGTACGCTCGTCGGTGAGCACGCGATCCGGCAGACCATGGTCAGCGAGGTAATGGCGGGGCAACCGGAGCTCTACTTGTTGGTCGAGATCGTCCCGCTGTAACACTGCAACGGCAATGGCGGCGAGCTGGGACGGGGAGTAGCAGTCCAAGAGGTATCGGGCCGTTCCCGACCCATCGCTATCGCCAAGTCGCTCTTGCAGGAAGGCTGCAACTACGCGCCCTATCAATACATCGCTGTTCACGGTTCCCCCCGTTGGTACGGGTTGACAATATAGGCGCAGCCGTCGGACAGACGTTTGATCAGGCCTAGGCTTCCGAGCCGTTGTTCAAGCCGCATGGCGTTCGCTTTGAATGGCTTGACCTCAAACTCGTCGGCATGCAGCACGGACCCGGCCTCGCGGTCGCCGAAAACAAGACCGTAACGGCTGTAAAGGAGAGCAAGAAATTCGCTGAATTCCAGGCGACGCTCAACGTTTGCGAGAATCAGGCTCTTCAGAAGATCGTCACTCGGTGCGTACCGCAGTCGGTTCGTGCCACGCTTGGAAACGAGACCAACGGCCCGGCCGTAGTTGCGGTGGACATTGGCCACATGCTGGCGGTGCCTCTTTTTCGCATCATCCTTCAGCGTGCGTATGAGTGCGTCGGGATCGGGTGTGCCGCTGTAGTCGCTTCCCCACTTCACAGTATCTTCCAGAAGGCGGCGGCAATCCTCGAAGGGAGAAGTCGTTTGTTTCGCAGCAAGCCATGCGGGGGATTCCTCAATATCCTTAAGGTACTGCTCAACCGCGCGCGCGGGAAGAAGGTTGTTGTCCTGATAGGACTCGGCTGCCAGATCGCGGATCAGGGTCTTCTTGGGCGCGACTACTTCGCAGACTATACGGTGGCATTCAGTCTCCCGCGCGACGGCGCGCGCGACGACCAACTGGTAGACCAGAAGGTGGAGGCCTGCGAGGCAGACCAAGTGCGGGAGCGCATCATGGCCAGGAAGGTTGAGGCGTAGAACCGCTTCCCAGTCTTCCCCCAGGTGCTCGAAGGAGGGATGGTTTGGATACGGTAGATAGCTGTTCGCCAGTTCCGGGCCGGTATCGGCGGGGCCCGGCGGCTGCAACGCCCGGATCACCTTGTTCCATGGGCCGCCGGAGCCGTCGACGTAGCGGCGCAGCCCCTCGCGAATCGCGTCCTTGTTCGGACTCCGACAGAGCATCAGGTAGAGCAGTTCCCCCGTACGGCCGAAAAAGTTACGGTCGTTGGTAACGGCTTCCTTATTGAGATCCTCGAAAAGGCAGTCCCGTCCGTACGGGAAGGTGAACTTGGAGGTCCATCGCTTGTTTGTGTTGACCTCCAGACTCGTCGACTGCACCATGCCGACAACCTCGGCGAAGTCATCGAAGCTTTGGAAACGCGAACGAAGGTAGGCATACTCGGACTCGGAGCCAGCGCAGGCGCGAGTCATCTCCTCACCCCAACGACGCCATTTCTGGTCATCGGTAGCTGATGACCGCAACACTTCAATCAACCGGGGGTTGTTGAACAGGATTCGGCGAAGAGGAAGTCGTCGGGCCGCCTTGTAACGCAGCTTGTTGAGGCCTTGTGGCTCGGTGAAAGCCCGGTCATTATCGAGTTCGTAGGTAAGCACATTCAGAAACTCGAGGAAGGTGAGCCATGGGGTCTGCTCGTCGTGGTACCGGTGCCCCCAGATCGCTTCATCGACCCACATGGACGGGTCGGGGTCAGCAATCGGCGGGAGCCGTTCTTGAAGGTAATTCGTCATAACATGACCTCCACAAAGCGTTCATCGGGGGCTCCTTGTTCCGTGAGCGTCAGCAGGCGCAAGGCAATGGTGTTCTCGGCGTTTGAGGTGCCGTCACGCGCCTTACGCGCATCAACAGCACCCAGCAACCGACTTTTGAACGCGAGGATGTCCTCGTAACACTCCTTGGAGAAACTGGCGGGGAGAGCACCCTCGGTCGCGACGCGGGAGAGGAACTCGTAGCGCGTCAGGGTCAGCGGGAGCGGTTCCCTAGCATCCGGAGAGAGTTGGACCATCAAGCGAACCCTGCCCTGGCCCGCGTCCTCGATATACACACACTCGCCTCTGCGGTGTTCCACCGATACCCGATCGGCGAGCAGGCGGCTGATCTTCGCCTGCGAGTAATTCCCGCTGGTGGCCAGGATCAACTCGCGTTCGCTGCTCACGAGCATACCAGTGAATATCCGATTCAACCCAAGCACGAGCCTACCCAAGATCTGACGCTTGACCGGCAACCCCTGACGCACGCAGGCCAGTACATCCCGAAGAAACTCTCCGGCGAAGCGAAAGACCGTTAGGTCCCACAGTTGGAGGCTCGTCTCGTCTCCTTCGTCAATCTTGAAGAAGAGCCCGCGCCGTTGGGCAACCAGCATATCCAGAAAATCCTGTGACGCAGCATCCTCGTCCTCGGTTCCTTCGACATACAGTTGGCGCGCCCGGTGATAACGGTTGTCCGCACCATAGAAGGGGTCGCTGTTCACGTACTTATTGAAGAGGGCCTTCAGGACGTCGTCGGCTTCGCCGAAGATAAGGACATTGTCGACCCGGTTCGTTGTCTCGACCCCGATTTGGAAGCGATCCAAACAGTCGAAAACGGGCAGAGCCACGCGACGACTCTCGGGAAGGTTCCCGCCAAAAATGTTGTTATACAGGCTTGCCTTGGACGCAGTTCCGTCCCGGATGATCCGCTCGACATCCGCCGGCACAAGGAGGTGGTCCTTCGCGTCGGGATGGCCTAGGACGGCGTTGGCCAGCAGCAAGAGGATTTGGCGAACAGGAAGATGCACACCGTTCTGGTCGCAGAGTTCCATCAGGCCGGCCAGCCGAGTCTGGACAAGCGGAGTCTTCAGGAGTTCGTAGTTGTGCCTGATGGGACAGCGGTCCCCAAAGAAGCCGGCGTCGGTTGCCAAGCTGTAGCACTCTTCCCAGCCGGGATGGCCAAGGAAGGCGTCGAGCGCCAGGCGGAACAGATCGACGGTGCCCCAACGGCTCAGGTTAACCAGCTTCAGCCGTGCGCCGGCGGCGGTGAGCCGCTCCTCAACGAGAAGGTCTTCGATGAGGCCGCGCGCACGGAGGACGTGCTCGGAGTCGGGGAGGCGACGCCAACATTCCACTAGCTGCCCGTCATTGGCGGCGATCAGGAAGACCTCGTCGCCATCAACTTCGAAGAAGGATTGAGAGCATCGGGTCAGAAGGGCTGCCTTCTCTGGAGCCCATACCATTCCTTGCTGCGGCGCCCACGCGCTCAAATCGCGGATGAAATGGATGGTCACGCTTCGGTATAACGACGGATCATTACAAGCTGGCCAAGTAGTTCGATCCTTCGGGTACTGGACGGCCAGGGACACGCAGGGGTCGTCACTGGCCCAACCCTCCTGACTGCCCCCCAGTCGCTCCCACACGCAACGGCACAGGTGCGTCTTACCGTCACCGGCTGTTCCAGTCAGGATGACGGTGACGGGATCAGTAGTGGTTCGATCAAATGAAGACACGACATCCGGTAAAGCCGGATGGTCG
>CAZLIG010000148.1:815-5234 GCA_964559415.1 uncultured Rhodospirillaceae bacterium | reverse complement strand
TTCTCATGTAATTTATTTGTGTCATGGTTGCTCGCGTTCGTACGGTTGCTTTTGAAGGTACAAGTGTTCTCGACATTGACGTTCAGGTCCAAATGTCTTCGGGGATGCCTCGGTTTAATCTCGTGGGGCTTCCGGATAAAGCGGTGGCTGAAAGCCGCGAGCGCGTGCGGGCAGCTCTTTTCGCTTTAGGGCTTTCTCTTCCAGCCAAGCATATTGCGGTCAATCTTGCTCCGGCGGATGTGCTTAAAGAAGGATCTCATTTTGACCTGCCTATTGCGCTTGGTTTGCTTGCAGCAATGGGGGTGCTTCCTGCCGAGGAAATTTCAGGATACACCGCGCTTGGCGAGTTGGCGCTTGATGGCGCTCTGTCTTCTGTTGCGGGCGTTCTGCCTGCTGCAGTCAACGCAAATGCTGCGGGGCGGGGAGTCATTTGCCCCGCAAAAAATGGTGGGGAAGCGGTTTGGGCCGGAGAAGCTCTTCAGGTTCTTGCTGCGCCGTCTCTTCTCGCGTTGATCAACCACTTTAAGGGCACGCAAGTGCTCGGGCGGCCTGAGCCTCAGATGCAGGAGGATGACGGCGGGTATTTGGATTTGCGCGATATCAAGGGGCAGGAAACCGCAAAGCGGGCGCTCGAGGTTGCGGCAGCGGGGGGGCACAATATGCTGATGATCGGGCCGCCAGGCTCGGGGAAAAGCATGCTTGCTGCAAGACTTCCCGGCATTCTCCCTCCGTTGGCCGCCGATGAGGCTCTTGAAGTATCGATGATCCATTCTTTGGCGGGGCTTCTCGATGAAGGAAAGCTGAGGCGTCGCCGTCCGTTCCGCGACCCGCATCATTCCGCGTCGCTTCCGGCGTTGATTGGGGGCGGAATGAAGGCTAAACCCGGTGAGATATCTCTTGCACACAAGGGCGTGCTTTTTCTCGACGAGCTTCCGGAATTTCAGCGAGGGACGCTTGAGGCTTTGCGGCAGCCGCTTGAGACCGGGCGAGCCGTGGTCGCGCGCGCCAACCATCATGTTTGCTATCCGGCGCGCGTTCAACTGGTGGCTGCGATGAACCCATGCCGCTGCGGTTACTTGGCCGATCCTTCGCGTGCTTGCGGGCGTGCGCCGAAGTGTGCGGCGGATTATCAATCCAGGATTTCCGGACCTTTGCTTGATCGAATTGATATTCATGTCGACGTTCCGGCCGTTACGGCTGAGGATCTCAGCCTTCCGCCACCTGCGGAGGGTTCTATGATTGTGGCCGGTCGGGTATCCAGGGCGAGGGAAATTCAGGCGGCACGGTTTAAAGAGCTTTCCAAAGTGACCTCGGGTGCGGGAGTTATTCATACAAATGCGGAAGCTGATGGGGAGCTTCTTGAAAGGATCGCTGCGCCCGATCAATCCGGGCGCGATCTTCTCAAACAGGCGGCAGAGCACTTGAAGCTTTCGGCACGCGGGTATCATCGTGTGCTCCGTGTCGCCAGGACGCTTGCGGACCTTGCCGGAGCCGCTAGCGTTAACAGAATGCATATTGCGGAGGCGCTTAGCTACCGGCGCTTGAATTTCAATCGGTAGACAATGTTAATGATTTCAAGAGCGTTTTCGTCCCCTTGCTAGCAAACCCGTGCAGGGCGTATATAAGAGATATTGATTTTCCGGGGGAATTTCCATGTTACGCACTGACATCAATGATGCAATGAAAGCGGCGCTTCGGGGCAAAGACGAGAGGACGCTTGCAACAACGCGGCTTATCATCTCGCGGATGCGCGATCTTGACATAGCGGCTCGAGCCAAGGGCAATATGGACGGCATCGGCGATACCGAAATCTTGTCGATGCTTCAGGGAATGGTGAAGCAGCGCAGGGAGTCCATTGCCATGTATGAAAAGGGAAATCGGCCTGATCTCGTGAAGCAAGAGAGCGAAGAGATTGCGGTGATCGAACGCTTTATGCCGAAGCAGATGGATGAGGCCGCAATCAAGGCGGCCGTAGAGCAGGCGGTTGTCGCTACGGGGGCTTCGGGAATAAAAGACATGGGCAAGGTGATGGGCGAACTGAAGAAAGCCTATGCGGGTCAGATGGACTTTTCTTTGGCCGGATCGTTGGTCAAAGTGCGGCTTGCGGGCTGAGGGCCCTGTAACTGCTAATTAGGGCTTACTTGAACACGCTTGAGCTGCTTTTGGAGCAGAGAGTCCTCGTTTACGATTTTGCGCCACTGCTGAATGAAATATGAGCTTTTCGCCTTCTTTTCTTGATGAGATACGTAATCGGCTGCCCTTGTCGGGGGTTGTCGGGTCGCGCATACGTTTGGTTCGTGCTGGGCGGGAATTCAAAGGCTGTTGCCCTTTTCATAATGAAAAAACGCCCAGCTTTTATGTGAACGACGACAAGCAGTTTTTTCACTGCTTCGGCTGCGGGGCGCATGGCGATGTGATCGGATTCATGATGCGGTATGAGCATCAGAGTTTTCCCGAGGCGATCGAGACATTGGCAGGACAGGCGGGACTTCAGGTTCCGCGAGATACGCCGGTCGAGCGCGAAAAATTCGATGCAGAAAAGCGGCTCTATTTGCTTTTGGAACAGGGGACAATCTGGTTCGAAGAGCAGCTTTTTGCGCCGTCGGGCCGGGACGGACTTGCATATTTGCGAGGCCGAGGGCTCAGCGATGAGGCTATTCGACGCTTTCGGTTGGGGTATGCCCCGAGTGACGGACAGGCTTTGCTTCGCGCCTTATGCCAAGGGGACAAGGGCTTCAAGCCTCAGGATCTTATGGCCGTAGGACTTGCAAAAAAAGCCGAAGACCGGGATGAGCACTACAGTTTTTTTCGAAACCGCGTGATCTTTCCGGTCGGTGACCGCCGCGGACGTACGGTGGCTTTTGGCGGACGCGTGTTAGGGGAGGGTGAGCCCAAGTATCTTAATTCTCCGGACCATGTGCTTTTTCATAAAGGCCATTTGCTCTACGGCCTTTCGCGCGCGCGCACGGCGTTGTCTCAAGGTCAGTCCGTCATTGTTGTTGAAGGATACATGGATGTGATTGCGTTGGCGGAGGCAGGATATAGCGGCGCTGTTGCTCCACTCGGAACGGCGTTGACGGAGGAGCAGATACAAGTTTTGTGGAAGTTGGCTCCGCCTCCGGAAAGCCGAGAAGCTTCGCGCGATTACAGCCCAGTTTTATGTTTTGACGGGGATAACGCGGGACTTCGCGCTGCTGCGAGGGCGGTCGACCGCGCCTTGCCGTTTATCAGCTCATCGCAAACGCTTCGCATTGCGACAATTACGGGCGCTAAAGATCCGGATGAGCTGATACGAAAGTCGGGAAAGGCTGCTTTCGACGCGATTCTAAAACAAGCCCAACCGATGGTCGATATGCTGTGGAATCTCTCGCTTGCGGGACGGCAGATTCGCACTCCGGAGGAACGCGGCGCGTTTACGGCGGCATTGAAGCGCAGGGTCGGCGAGATCAAGGACGAGTCTCTCCGTGAACTCTATCGGAGTGAACTTAAGCGGCGGCTCGATGATAGCTTTGGGTGGAAGCCGAAAGAGAATTCGAAGCGGGGGTTCAAGAAAAATGAATCTCCCCAGACGTCCTTCATTGGCTCAAGGCGAGTGCTGGTTGACAGACAAAAAAATCGAGAAAAAATTCTCTTGGCGCTTATGATCAACCATCCGGAATTGTTTAACGAATTTGGAGAGAATTTCGCTTTTATCGATTTTCGCACGCCGGGATTTGAGGTGCTTCGGCAGAGGATGATCGATCATCTCTCTCAAGGATATGACGAGAAGCCTACGGCTGAGGAAATCAGAAGGGCTTTATCATCGTCCGACGATCCTTTTGGTTACGACCGGACTGCTTCAGCTCTTGATGAAATTCTTTCTCCCTCAACCTATATCGGGTTCGGCAAAGCTGCAGCTCCCAGTGCTTCGCTTGAGGAGGCCCGAGAAGCTTGGAAGGCGATATGGGCGTCTATTGAGGAGGAAAAGGTCGAGGCCGAACGGCTCCAGAGAACGAAAGACGCGTGGGCGAACTAACTGGAATGTTCCGGGCCTAAGTAGCCGGATAAACATTAATGCTTCCTTTCCGACCGGCGACGTTTAGGTAAAGCTTCGCTGCTTCCGGAGTTCTGCATCGCCGGTCAATATAAAGTCCAAGAAACTGATAGACAGAGCCGGGCTAGTTTTCTTCCGTCGGTTCGCCGTCGGTTTCGTTCGCACCCATCATCGCATTGGCAACCAAGCCTGCGTTTGCACGGATTTTTTGCTCGATGGCGGCGGCGATTTCGGCGTTCTCGCGCAGGAATGTTTTCGCATTTTCGCGACCTTGACCGATGCGTTGGCCGTCGTAGGAGAACCAAGCGCCTGATTTCTCGATAACGCCTGCTTGCGATCCAAGGTCGACCAGTTCGCCGACCTTCGAAACGCCTTCGCCATACATG
>CAZLIG010000148.1:0-805 GCA_964559415.1 uncultured Rhodospirillaceae bacterium | reverse complement strand
GTGCAGGCTCAGGGCAACCTCGACGACTTGGCCCGGCGGCGCGAGCTTGTTCTTCACCACTTTCACTCGGGTCTGGTTGCCAACAACGGTTTCGCGATCTTTGATCGAGCCAATACGGCGGATGTCGAGGCGAACGGAAGCATAGAATTTCAAGGCGTTGCCGCCGGTAGTGGTTTCGGGGTTGCCAAACATTACACCGATTTTCATGCGTATCTGATTGATGAAAATCACCATGCAGCGCGATTTTGAAATCGAGCCCGTAAGCTTGCGGAGGGCTTGGCTCATCAGGCGGGCTTGAAGGCCCATGTGGCTATCGCCCATCTCGCCTTCCAGTTCGGCCCGAGGCACAAGCGCTGCCACGGAGTCGACGACCAGAACGTCGATGGCCCCAGAGCGAACGAGGGTGTCCGCGATTTCCAAGGCCTGTTCGCCAGCGTCAGGTTGGGAGATCAGCAAATTTTGGATATCGACGCCGAGCTTGCGGGCGTATATGGGGTCCAACGCGTGTTCGGCGTCAACGAAAGCACACGCGCCTCCAGATTTTTGGGCCTGGGCAATCACGTGCAGCGCTAATGTTGTCTTGCCCGAGCTTTCCGGCCCATAGATTTCGACTATTCTGCCCCGTGGGAGACCGCCGATGCCAAGGGCTATGTCGAGACCCAAGGAACCCGTTGAAATCGTCTCGATTTCAGTAGCCGCTTCCTTGGCGCCGAGCTTCATAACCGACCCTTTACCAAAGGCACGTTCGATCTGGCTAAGGGCGGCATCCAGTGCTTTTTGGCGTTCGGGGTTCATGTCCTTTTCC
>CAZLIG010000147.1:0-5255 GCA_964559415.1 uncultured Rhodospirillaceae bacterium | reverse complement strand
CGCTGGAGACCGACGAGCGGTTTGTCGGATGCGCCCATCCCGGATTCTTCGGCGTTGTATACGCTAATCCTATTTGAGAATTATTCTCACTAAAATGAGAATCGCGGGAATTCGTAGCATGTTATGCAACGGCGTTGCAAGGGGGTTTCTGGGGGCTATTTGTTGAGGTCGCGCAGCTGGAGGAAGTCGCTCGGTCGAAGTTGTGTCGGCGGGCCGGTGCGGATGGTTGCCTGGCGCGTTCCGATTGAGTAGCCGATGCTTTGGACGGGGGTGTTTGTGGCTCCATATTTGCGGGCGAAAGGACTGTATGGAGCGGCGGAGCAGATGCGGTAGTTGCCGTCGTGGTATCCGGTCTGAAGGGCCGTGTAGAGCATTTGCGCTGCGCCTGCGGCCGGGACGGCTTCGTTTTCGGCCGAGGAATCGTCTGTTTCGATGTCAATATTGACGCCTGTAACGCTCCCGTCTACCACTCCGGACCCGACGTATATCTGGGTGTTTATGTCAAAGTATGCGCCGCCGCCGCTTGACTGGTAGTAGCGTGCGCTAAGCGTGCCGCGCCATATTCCGACAACGTAGTTAAGCCAGAACCTTTCGGGAGGCAACAGAATACCGCTCCCCCAGCTCATGCCGCCATCAGTTGTCGGGAAGATATAGCAATAACCGTAATTCGGCTCTGAACCGGTCCACAGGTACGTGTTAATGCGTTCCCAGCCGGATGTCGAAAAGCTGTGGCAGTACTTATAACCCTGACTCGGCACGTATGAGGTAGGCCCCTCCCAATCGGCCGCAGGGAGATCGACTCCTGAGCACTTGAACAGATGGCCCATGAGATAGTACTTATAGTCTGTTGAGTATGTACTTTTGTAGTCATTCAGAACACCGTGGTGTGCGCCGATTGTGTAGCGCTCCTCTTTTATTTTCTGAGTACCTTTCAGGGCGCGCGTCAGGATGAGGACGTCCTTACCGTATCCTCCGCTTGTGGGGTACTGGTCGGTGGCTTCGCGAACAGTTCCGGCAACGGTTTCGACGCCGTCGAGGTCGGTCTTGCTGTACTGGCGGTCGTAGAAGATAACGACGCGGCTCACCTTATCGGGGTGGATAACGGCTTCAGAGGTGGAGACGACGGAGGACGGCAGTGCCAAGGCGGCCAGTGAGGCGGACGTGCGGGGGAGGAAGTTGGCGATTGTTTGGGTCCCGTTGTAGGTGAAGATGAGCATTGCTCCTGGGCTGTACGCCATGACTTTTTTAATGACCTCGGCGAATGTGGCGTCCTTAAATGTGAGCGCAGGAATTTCCGTGGATGGCATGTCGTTGATCCCCAGCGCGAGGGTGCCTGGCCCTGTGGCGGTCGATAGCGCATTGTTAATTATGGCCGCGCACATGGAGTTGAGCGTTCCGGAGAGCGTGCAGTCGGTGGTCCAGAGCGTGAGTGCCGGGAGGAAGGAGGTCTGCTGCATGTAGATGACGCGCTCAAAAAAGTCGAAGAACCCCCTCGCCTCCACGACATACGATTCCGAGTTTCCGCTCTTGTTTGTTTCGGTAGTTCCGCATTCGCCGAGGAAGTAGGTCGTGCTGTCGTAAGCCACGCGGATGTACTTGCCGGAGGCGAAGTGCGCGTCTGGCGTCCCGCTGAAGACGAAGCGCGCAACATCGGCGACGAGGTTGTTAATGGTGAGCTCCACGTCGATGAGCTTGAGGGATTCGAGGGTGTGTTCGGAGTTGTCTTCCGCGATTACTTTCCAGCTCATGTTATCACCTCATGTTTTTTATCTGGCTCAGAGCGGTGTCGGCGTTGCGTCCGGCGGAAGATGCGATGGCGCGGGTTTGGTCGAGCTGCGTGATGATGCTCTGGAGCGTTGAGTTTAGGGCGGTGTAGGTGGCACTCATGTTGCGGGCGACCTGGTCAAGGCCCTGCTGGGTGTTGGTGGCCATCGCCTGGACGGCCGTACCGACTCCAGTTATACCTGCGGCGACTTTCCCTGTCATATCGGTTGTCGCTGCCGTAATGACACCTACGCTCCCATCCATGTCTGCCGAATGCTGTTTTGATGCATTGTCCAACTTTTCTTTTAGGGCCTGCGCCTCGGCGGTAGCATCTTCGCCCGCCTTATTCATGGCGCTTATAATATCCCCGTTTGAGTCTTCAAACACCCCAACAAACTGGTCCATTGCATCAGCGGTCATAGTTCCTGATTCTTCAATAGCTGTTTTGGTGATCAGAGACGCTCCCGTTATCTCTGTGACCATATTGCCCTGAGCATCGTACACAGCACCTACGACAGCTTCCGACGATTGTTTTACTTTTTCTGCGTGGCGATTTTGTTCGGTTTCAAGCAATTCGTTTGCCTTGGCATATGCGTCCTGAATTGCTGCCTGACCTGATGTCATTTCATTGCCATCAGCATCACGTCTAATTTCCGGAGCTTTGTATCCAGCAAGCCCTTCCTGTGACGGAGTACCTGTAAGCGTTTCTGCGGCGATATTGCTTATTGCTTTGAACGCTGTGTTTAATCCTTTTAGCCATTCCGGAAGTGCCGCTTCCATCGCCTTGCCAATGGCTGCGCCAGCCAACTCGCCACCACGTTCCAAATAAGCCATAACCAATGTCCCCATGACATCTGCTACATCTTTTGCTTTTCCTGATTTCGCAGCATCCCACATGGTTTCTGCAAGCTTGGCGATGCCTTTCAGCTTCTCGGTCAAGGTGTCCCACATTTTGGTGTCGGAATTCCACTTCTTAATTTCTTCCGTGATTTTTGTCACAGGCTCTTTAAGTGCCGTATTGAATGACTCGCCCAGTTGCGTGAAGAAGTTTTTCCCGGCCTCAAACGCCCGATCCCACACGGTTTCGTCGGCCACTTCGTTGTAGTTGGAGGCTAGCGTTCCTGCTGCTGTGGCCATTGCGGCTAAGTCGGCAGCAGCCGCACCGGCATTGTCGCCGATCAGAGCAAGAACGCCGGACACATTTTCACGGCCAAAAGCCTGCTCCAGAGCGAGTGCCGAATTACCGCTTCTTGCTCCAAGTTCTTTCAGCGCTTCCTGCAAACTCCTGCTCTTAGACCAGCCCTCGCCCATCGCTGTATTCAACCCCAGCATGATGTTCCGGATTTTGTTCATGGCGCTGGCCGTTGGTTCTCCCTGCTTGGTGAGGGTAGCCACGGCGGCGAGCACCTGTTCATAACCAACGCCGAGGGCTGCGGCGGTTGGTGCTGCGGTGGCCATGCTGGAGGCCAGATCGCCAAATGTTGTCTTGCCCATTGACACGGTTTTAAACAAGGCGTCGGCCACTTTCTCCACATCTTCCGACTTCATCTTAAAAGAGTTTAAAACGGTGGTCAACCCATCGACCACGGTGGCTACATCTGACCCATCGGCCACGGCCACTTTGGAGGCGGTGCTCACAAACGAAAATAGGTTGTCTGAAGGTACGCCTGCCGAGAGCGCCTGGTATAGCCCATCTGCGATTTCCGATTTCGACCGTCCGACCTCCTGCGATAACTCAATGGCACCCTGGCGCATTTCCCTTAACCCGAGTTTGTCGGTCATGGTCGCCGCGCGCGCCACCTCCTTATTGAAGTTCGCCGACTGAATGGCTAAACCGGCAATTCCAGCAACGGCACCCGATACGGCAAGAGCCGTCTTTTTTCCCCAATCGACCACAGTGGATATTCCATCCTTAAAGGACTTGTGGACAGACTTTACTCTCTTCTCGAAATCCTCCCATTCCGTCTTGGCTTTCTTTGAGAATTTTTCGGTCTCTTCGCCGAGGTCTTTCACGCCTTTCTTGGTCTCGTCGAGACCGGCGATGCGCTTGATGATGTTGATGAGGATGTCGAGTTGCTTATTGGCCATTTGCGGCCTCCAGTCCGAGGGCGTCGGATACGGTTGAGAGGATCGAGGTTATCCAGGTTGCGTCGTCGGGGAGAAGGGTTTCGTTCTTCGGAATGTTGGCTGACTTCGCCAAGACAAAAAGGATTTCCTCGGGCTTGGATTTCAGGGCTACGCCCCAGGGGCCATTTTTGCCGAACAGCCATAATAGATTTTGCCCAGAATAATCGGCCTTTAGTCCTTTATTGTAGGATTCTGCGGATACCGGAATGGCAAGGTGTTTATAATTTACCGGCTTAACCGTACCGCCGTAGTAGTGCATGGCGGCGGCGACGTGGTCGATGGTGAGTGTGACCTGATCGGAACCGAGGGAATGGGACAGCGAGCGGGCCATGTCGGCGTAGAGTCCGGAGGGCTCCGCGCCTAGTTCACGGGCGGACTTATGCGAGCCGGAATCGGCGTCCTTTTTGGCGAGGTGTTCCATGAGCACAAGCTGGGCGGATTCACCCACGACGGAGGCGACACCTTCGATGCGTTCTTTCAGCGCGTCGAGCGTGTCGGATATCTGGTCGTTAAGCTCAATTTCAAAGCTCATGACTGCCCCTGTGATACGAAGTGGACGACGCCGTCGGCGGTGATGCGGATCAGGTCGCCGAGTTGGGCGATGAGCGACTTTTTCAGGGCCGGTGCAAGAGGTTTGCAGGACTGTTGCAGGTCTGCGTTGTAGAAGCGTTTCTGCTGCTTGGGAATTTCGGTTTTCTCGCACACGCCGAGGCGTACGGCTTCGCCGCGCGTGACGGGTTTGATCCACATGCCGGAATTGTAATCGTAGGGCGGCCAGGCGCGGCCAAAGCGATTGAATCCGCCTGCTTCGAGGCGCTTGGACCAGATCGGATCATCCTTCATGGCGATCATGCGTCCGCCGTAGAGCTTGCCACCGGCGGCGACCCACTTGGCGTACCAATCACGCGGGGCCTTTTTGTGATGAAGGCGAAAGAGTTCCTGGGCGGGAAAGGCATCGAGAATGGCGGGATCATTGGCCTGTACAAACTGGCTGTAGCCTTGCGCCTCCTGGGTGATCATGGTGGCGATCAAGTTGAGGCGTTTTGTGCTGGTGATGTCGGTGAGTCCGCCATCGGGATTGATGTCATAGCCCATTGACCCAAGCAGGCCGCGCATTTTTTCGCGGAACACAGTCTTATTGACCTTCTGTCCGCTGCCATCGGCGGAGGGGTCCACCATGCGCCCGGTAAGCTCCTGTACGCGGGCGAGAATGTCTGCCTTATCCACCGTCGCGGAGAACAGCGCCCGCTCGGTGATGTCCGGCGAGAGCTGCTGCAACTCACGGCTCCGTGCCGTGGTGGGCATCGCGGACTTTTTGCGGATATACTGTTTGGCGGTGGTGGTCATTGGCGGGTCATGTTTAT
>CAZLIG010000146.1:0-5308 GCA_964559415.1 uncultured Rhodospirillaceae bacterium | reverse complement strand
GGTATCCAGAGCGGTTGCCCAAAGCCTCGGCATATCCCCCGAAGTTGTTCAGGTGCAAATCGTCGAAATGAGCAAGGAAAACTATTCGCAAGGCGGCCAAAGCCCCGCGCAAAAGCCCTGAGGCAAACCTAAACGGGAATCCAGACGCGAGCCCGCAATCCGCCCAGAGGACTATCCTCCAGAACCACATCGCCGCCATGCGAGCGCGCAATATCGCGAGCGATGGTCAGCCCAAGCCCGATCCCGCCCGTAGCCCTGTTGCGGGACTCTTCCGCGCGCGTAAAGGGCCTGAACATCTCCTCGCGAAGTTCCGGCGAAATCCCCGGCCCGTCGTCGTCGATGAGAATGGTGATAAACTGCTCGCTGGCCTGAGCATGAATTTCCGCGCGGCTCCCATAGCGCAAAGCGTTGGCGACGAGATTGGTCAAACAGCGCTTCAAGGCGTTGCGGCGAATAATAACCTCGATATCGGGCGGAACGTCGAGCGAAACGTTCGGGTTTTGCCTTCTTGCCGCGCTGGCGATCTCGTCCAAAAGCTTGGAAAGACTGGTCTCTGTCGCCGCCTCGGTCTCCTCGCCGCGTGCAAAAGCCAAATAGGCGTTCAGCATGGCCTCCATCTCGGCAATATCGCTCAAAAGATCGGCCATATCTGGACCGTTATTGCCCATCAGCTCGGCCTGCAACCGCATACGGGTGAGAGGCGTGCGCAAATCGTGCGAAACGCCCGCGAGCATGGAGGTCCGCTGCCCGATCTGGCGTTTAAGCCTGTCGCGCATGACCATAAGAGCGGCGCCTGCCTGCCTGACCTCCGAAGCCCCCTCGACCTTGAACCAAGGCACCTCGCGCCCCTTGCCGATGGCCTCGGCAGCAGCGGCGAGGCGTCGAATAGGCCTGATCTGATTGCGCATAATGACAAGAGCAATGGCCGTCAAAAAGATGGAGCTTCCCAAAAGCCAAAGAATAAAGACCTCTGTGGTAGGGGAATAAATGCGTTTTTCCGGAGTCAGAAAGGTATAAACGCCCTCCGGAACCTCGACGAGGATCCCGATGGTATTGGGCGCATAAGCGAGATCGAAAACGTAGGAATAAGAAAGCTTGTCGTTGAGCGCGCGCTTGAGAATGACGGCGATAGGCGTATGAGGCCTGCGAATATGCTTGAGCGGCTCGCCGGGCGCGAAATTGACAGTAAGCTCCATCTTCTTGAGGGCGAGATGCTTGACCCCGTCTGTCGTCGCCGAACTATTGCTGCGCTGAAGAAGTTCGACAACGGCAGCGATATCGCCAGCCAAAGCCTGAGCCATACGATTGGTGACGGTATACCAATGCCTGTCGAAGAAAACATAAGTCGCAACGGCAAGCATAATAAAGGTCGGAACGACAAAAATAACGAGCATGCGCCCAAAAAGGCTGCGCGGCAAAAAGCGCTTGAGCCTGAGCGAAAGAGGAGGATTGCAAGAGGGATCGGTTTCCATATCCAAAGCCCAGTGGGAACAGCCGTTTATCGTAGCGAACGCGGTGCAGCAAGGCAAAAAAAGCCCTAAAGCCCCGCCAAAGCTGGAAAATGATAGATAGAAACGGCCCAAAAACAAAGTATAATCTGGATACCGCCCAAAGAGAGGGCCGGAACATAAAGACGGGAAGAAAGAATGATCAAGATTATTAGAGCCAAAATGCACGGTCTGCGCGTCACGGGCGCGGACATCTCCTATCACGGATCGATTACGCTGGACCCGAACCATTGCGCGGCAGCGGGGATCTATCCGCTGGAATTCGTGAACATATGGAACAAAAGCACGGGCGCGCGCATTTCGACGTATGTAATCTACGGCGAGCCCGGATCGCGGTGCTGCATCCTTAACGGAGCGGCTGCGCGCACATGTCAGGAGGGCGACGAAGTGATCATCGCGGCAACGGAGCTGATCGAGCCCAAAGAGCTGTGCACGCGCAAGCCCAAGGTCCTGACGTTTGGCGAGGGCAACGAAATCTCCGAAATCCTGCAATACAGCGTGACCGAAGGAACGCTCCAGCCCTACGACTTCTTCATCGACAAGCTGCAATAAGTCCCAGAGCGACCCCATGGATATCCGCATCGAAAGCCTTGAGGAAGGTGCGGCGAAAGCATCCGGCGCGGTAGCGATCATCGACGTCTTCCGTGCGTTCACGACTGCCGCCGTAGTCCTTGCCAACGGCGCGGAGCGAATAGCGATGGCCGGAACGGTCGAAGAGGCCCTAAATCTCCGTGCGAAAGGCGAAGGTCAGATCTGCATGGGCGAAGAGCAGGGCCGCCGCCCCGCCGGTTTTGACTTCGGAAACTCGCCGCAAGAGTTGTCAAAAGCGGACCTTCGCGGCAAAAGCATCGTGCAAAGAACGAGTCACGGAACGCAGGGAATCCTTGCCGCCGCGCCGCGAGCGGCGGTTTTGTATGCGGCATCGTTTGTCACAGCCCGTGCGACGGCCCGAGCGCTGAAAGCGTCTGGCGAAAAGGTCATAACGCTGGTGGCGATGGGCCGAGGAGGCCGCCGGTCGACAGAAGACGAGATGTGTGCGCTCTATCTGCGTTTTTTGTTACAGGGCCGCGCGGCGGATTCCGAAGCCTTCAGAAAGATCGTCTTATCGGGCAGCGAAGCGGCCTATTTTGGTCATCCGTCGCGTCCGTGGATGGATGCGAACGACCCGGTGATAGCGATGGACATTGACCGGTATGATTTTGCGGTGAGAGTATTGTTGGCTGAGGGGCTCCCCATAGCGCGAGCTGAGCGGTGATTTGAGCGAAGCAGAAAGGGCAAACCCCCGAATTCTGTATATTATTGAGCCCCCATGTACCGGAAAAGACGGTAAAAACTCGACAAGAACGGGAGTTTTGCTATAAAAGCGGGCTTATCGAGATCAGAGCAAGGATGGGTGTCCGAGTGGTTTAAGGAACCGGTCTTGAAAACCGGCGTGAGTTCACCCCCACCGTGGGTTCGAATCCCACCCCATCCGCCAGTTATTGGCAAATAGATATTATATTTCAGTTAGATAATATTTCCGCCTATTTCATTCCCACAATCTGTCCCACAAAAGAGATGATGGCACAGATAGTCTCATTGAGACGCCAAGATTATTTGGGCTGAAAATAGGGAAGCGCAAACTGCGCACAAACAAGCCCAAAAATGAGATGCCCCCACGCAACAAAAGCTGCGCAGGGGCAGAACTCTTCGATTGTCTTTCGACAACCTTACCATAGCAACGCTTCCGACACGGCTATGCTAAACACCTTGAAAACTAACACCCGCAGTGGTTTAGTCAAGAAATATTTATTCAACGAAGCGGGGCGGGTATGGCTTATAATTTGGGAATAGATATTGGCATTGCGTCGATCGGGTTTGCGGGTGTGGAAATTGAGGGCAATACGATAATATGCTCCGGGGCGCACATATTTGACGCTGCGGAAAACCCGAAAGATGGGGCCTCTCTAGCCTTGCCCCGGCGCGAAAAACGGGGATTAAGACGCGTTATTCATCGCCGCGCGATTCGAAAAAAAGAAATTCGGCGACTCCTACAGAAGTATGACTTTCAGAGCATTTCAGACATAGACCAATCTCGCAATCAACGCAAAACTGGCGCTGGAGTCCCCCCTGTTAATCCTTGGGATCTGAGACGCGATGCGCTTGTGCGCAAACTTGAAGACGGAGAATTTTGTCGGGTTTTATTCCACATCGCCAAAAGACGCGGCTTCCAATCCAACCGCAAAAGCGCCGCCCCCAATGATCTCGATGGCAAAAAAGCACTTAATGGGGCCGTCGTACTTCAAGAGGCCATGTTGGCAACGGGAGCAACAACGGTCGGCGAACACCTATCGGAACTTCCAAAAAAGAGAAACGGCAACGGATGCTATGATCGTTTTGTCACACGAGATTTATTACGCGAAGAAATCAAAAAGCTTTTCGAAAAGCAGCGCAAACTCGGCAACCTAAAAGCTACGTCGGAACTTCAAGAGGCTTATGCAAATATCGCGTTCTCGCAAAGACCGCTGCGGTCTTCGGAAGATCTCGTTGGATATTGCTCCCTTGAACCCGAAGAAAAACGCGCCCCTAAATTTTCCTATTCCGCAGAATTGTTTATAGCTTGGTCTCGGCTCAACAACCTCCGCATAAAAAACAGAAGCGGAGACGAACGATCCCTGACACAAGACGAAAAAAATCGCCTTGCAGACAAGGCCCACGCGCTCTCCCAACTAACTTACAAGCAAGCGAGAAAAGAGCTGGAGTTATCCGACGACGAACGCTTCAATATCAGCTATCGCAAAATCAAAGAAGATGACACAAGCTGGGAAAAAATTCGTGACCGATCCGAAGCCGCCGTTTTTCTCAAGCTTCCCGGCTATCATGCCCTGAAGAAGGTATTAGGCCAAAGCAGCAGCGATTGGCAGCGCTGGATGGGCCGGGACCGCGACAAACTGGACGAGGTCGCGCGCATCCTGTCCTTTTATGAAGACGAAAAGGAAATCGACGAAAAGCTATCGCCCTTCGTTTCTGAAGAAGGGATGCGCAAACAGTTATCGGCAATAACAAACTTCAGCAAAACCGTAGATCTTTCCTTAAAGGGCATTTGCCGGCTTCTTCCGCACATGCAACGAGGGCTGACTTACGACAAAGCTTGCGAAGCCGCTAGGTACAACCTGAACAATAAAAACTGCGCCGGACTTTCCAAGCTTCCCAAATTCGAGGACGTGAGGAATCCAGTTGTCAATCGGGCCTTGGCTCAGGCCAGAAAAGTCATCAACGCTGTCATCGGAAAATTTGGGATGCCGGAGGCGATTATAGTCGAACTCGCAAGAGATGTCGGCAAGCGATTTGAGGACCGCAAGACTATCGAAAAACAACAAAAGAAAAACGAAGCCTTTAAAAACGAGGCGCGCAAACAAATGGAAGAAGAAATTCTGGACGGTCGCAATGCCACCGGCGACGACATCCTGAAATTCAGGCTTTGGAAGGAACAGGAAGCCTTCTGCTGTTACTGCGGAGCGGAAATTTCTCCCATAGCCCTTCGTGATCCTCTTGCAACGCAAATCGACCACATCATCCCCTACAGTCGCTCGTGGGATGACGGGTATATGAACAAAATTATTTGCCATACAGAGTGCAATCAGGAAAAAGGAAACCGAACCCCCTACGAATGGCTCGGCCAAGGCTCTCGTTGGGATGCTGTTCAAGCGATGGCGCGAAAGCTTCCCGCCCGAAAAAGCGAGAAACTTCTTATGGAAAAATTCGACGACAGCAAGGCAGCCGAATGGAAAGAGAGAAACCTCAACGACACCCGCTATATG
>CAZLIG010000145.1:0-5405 GCA_964559415.1 uncultured Rhodospirillaceae bacterium | reverse complement strand
CTGGTCGCCGGCGAGCACGACCTCGACCCGAAGATGGTCAAGATGTTCCAGGCCATGGGCCAGGAAGTGCCCAAGGGCCAGCGGGTACTGGAGGTCAATCCCGACCACGAGCTGATTGCCCGCATGAAGGGAATTTTCGCCGCCGACAAGGAGAGCCCCCGGCTCAAGGAGTACGTCGGCCTGCTCTACGATCAGGCCCTGCTTCTCGAAGGGGAAGCGCCGCGCAACCCGGTCGCCTTCGCCAAAGCCCTGTCGAAACTCATGGCCGAAGGCGCGGGCGAAAACTGAGGATCGGCTTGAATCAAGGATGAAAAGCGGCGGAGCCGGGACAATGACCCGGCTCCGCCGTTTTTGGCTGATCGCTGACCAGACAGGCGGCCTGTTAATGACGCCTAAATGGAGTTGCGGTGATCGCCTAAATGACCCTTCCACCCCCGTTTTGTCGCGTGGAGCCGGAAGGATTGAGTGAACTATAGTTTTCGCAATCTCGTATATACCTTATTCAACATCCACTCTTTGACAAGTCCACCAAAAGCTTTGTCCTCGACGATCTTTTCAAATATTTCCTGATTCTGATCCATTCGCTCGATCAGCTTGCTCAGAAACTGATCTTCAAAGGCATATTTGAAGGTGTCGATCTTATTGGCCTGTGCCTGGCTTTTTAGAGTTTCATCCTGCACCAGCTCAGCCTCGATCTGATCGAAGAATAGCTTGTCGGCCTGCTCGAAGTCGGTGCCGAACCGTTCGTTCAAAATGTTGATGATTTCGGATAAGGCCGCCTTTTCTTCCTTCTCGCGTTTTATCCCGGCTTCCGAAAGACCGTCCAGTTCACCAACTTCGTCTTTTTGAAGTTCGATACTGCCGTCCGCGATTGTTTGGAGGCGGTAATACTCGAGGGCAACTTCATCATCAAATCGCAAGGTTTCAGACAAGTCCTTCTTCGGCAGTTTGGTTTGCAGCAGCTTTGCATAGGCGTAGAGTTTCTCGAACTCCGGCTCGGTGAACGGCATGATCTGGGCAAGAAAAGAGTACAGATTGGTCCAGGTGCGGAGGCATTTTTTGAATTCGGCTTTCTCATCCTCTTTCGCGATGGCCTTGAACCGGTCAACCGCAGGGTCGATGAACGCATACAACGAGGATTGATCCCTGGCCGTCAACCGGCGACTGTCTCTGAAATAAACCCTGGCAAAGGCGTCTATTTCCGATTGCCAGTAAATCCGCTGTTCGTCCAATTTGCTTTTGAGATCGTAAAGATGGTTCGGGTCCGGTTCGGACGCAACCGTTGTTATTTCGTAATAGGGCTGGAATGAGGAAAGGATCGTTTCCCGGTCGTTGACAAAGTCCAGAACAAAGGTGTCGTCCTTACCGGGACAGGTACGGTTCAGGCGGGAGAGGGTCTGTACCGCTTTCACGCCGGACAACTTTTTATCCACATACATGGTATGCAGCAGGGGTTGGTCGAAGCCGGTCTGATATTTTTCCGCGACGATCAGGATCTTGTATTCATCCTTGGCGAAAATTTCCGGGAGCTCTTTTTCGCCATATCCAGTTAGGGATGGCTCGGCCACACCACCGGGAAAATCATCGTCCACTACTCTTCCCGAAAAAGCTACCAGCACCTTTATGTCGGTGTGTCCACGCGCTTTGATATAGCGGTTGAACTCATCATAATATCTCTTTGCATGGAGCCGGGAGCCGGTCACCAGCATGGCCTTGGCCCGGCCCCCAATCTTCCTGGCGACAACCTGTCTGAAATGTTCAACAATGATCTCGGTCTTCTGGGCAAGGTTATGCGGATGGAGCGACACATATTTGCCGATGGCCTGCGCTGTTTTTCTCTTGTTGAGGAGCGGGTCATCCTCAATTGCCTTGGTCAGTTTGAAGTAAAGTTCGTAGGTCGTGTAGTTCTGCAGAACATCAAGAATAAAGCCTTCCTCGATCGCCTGGCGCATGGAGTAGAGGTGGAACGGCTGAGGCTTGCCCTCTTCGTCCGGAGTGCCAAAAACAGCAAGAGTCTTGTATTTAGGCGTCGCGGTAAAGGCAAAGAACGAGATGTTTCCCTGCCTCCCCCTTGCGGTGCAAGATTTCTCGACTTCGGCGGTGATGGAATCTTCTTCGTCAAACTCGTCCAGATCCTCCGCCAGCGCGGTATCAAGGGACTTGGACGAAAGAACTTCCTTCATCTTCTTGCTGGCCTCGCCCCCCTGTGAGCTATGGGCCTCATCGATAATGACGGCATACCTCCGCTCTGGCAAATCCTCTATTTTCTCGATCACGAACGGAAATTTCTGCAAGGTGGTAATGATGATATGTGCACTGTAGCTGATGGCAGCGGCAAGCTGGGAGCTGTCCTTGTCGATCTTCCGCACCACGCCGGTCTTGTGCTCGAACTGGTAGATCGTGTCCTGGAGCTGGTTATCGAGGACTTTCCGGTCAGTTACCACAATGACGCTATCGAAAACCCGCTCATCCCTCTCGTTGTGCAGACTGGAAAGCCGGTAGGCCAGCCAGGCGATTGAATTACTCTTGCCAGAGCCGGCGGAGTGCTGAATCAGGTAGTTTTTGCCGGCACCGCAGACCCTGGCGTCATCGGTCAGACGGCGAACGGAATTAAGTTGATGGTAGCGGGGGAAGATCATTTTCTCACTTTTCTTCACCACCCCGTCAAATTCGTATTCCTCGGTCTGCAGATGGATAAAGCGCTGGATGATGTCGAGCCAGCTATTCCTGGCCAGCACCTCTTCCCACAGGTAGGCGGTCTTGTAGCCGTCCGGATTGAGCGGGTTTCCCTTGCCGTTATGGCATCCCTTGTTGAACGGTAGCCAGTAGGTCCGGTTTCCGTCCAGTCGGGTGGTCATATGGGCCTCGTCCGGATCAACGGCGAAGTGGACCAACGCTCTCTTCTTGAAGGCAAACAGCAGTTCCCGGTTGTCCCGGTCCTGGACATACTGCCGCTGGGCATTTGAGGAGGTCTGGCCGGTGAAATGGTTCTTCAGTTCCAGCGTGACAACCGGCAGCCCGTTGAGCGACAGCACCAGATCGACCGAATTTCGGTTCTTGTCGCTGTAGTAGAGCTGGCGGATCACCTTCAGGCGGTTCTGGGCATACAAGGCCAGTGTGTCCGGGTTCAGGCCGGACTCCGGCTTGAAAAAGGCCATCTGGAAACGGATGCCGTAATCCACAAACCCGTTCCGCAGCACGTCTAGTGTGCCGCGTAGGTCCAGTTCCTTGTAAAGCCGCTGAATGATCCGGTGGGGGCAATCGGCGCCATGCACGGCCTCCAGCTTGGTCCATTTCTCCGCCTGGGTGGACCGGATGAAGTCGATCACCTCAGTCTTGAACATCCCCAGCTCAACGCTGTAGTCGTCGGCGCTTCCCTGAGCATACCCCCCCTGCTCAACCAGGCTTTCGACGATGGCGGTTTCAAAGGTTTTTTCCGTGCGGATGTCGGGCATGCGCGTGGGTTCCTTGTCGTTGAAGCGCATTATGCAAATGTCTAAAAATGTCTAAAAAAATGTCTAGCTAGTTAGGCTTAGACATTTTCCAGGCCTTGCCATCTGGGCGGATAATTCCTTTATTTTTAAGCTGTTGCAGAATGTTTTTGATTTTGTTTTTCTTCTGCTCCTCGTCTAAAACATCGGGAAGTTTGTCTAACAGAACCCGTTCAAAATCGGCTTTTTTCCCTTCCTCAAATTCGTTCAGGTAATCGACAATTACCTTTCGGCAATAATCGTCATCAATGCCGCGCTGCCTGATGTAGACGCTGCGGTCGCCCGTCGCCTTGGCCACGGTCGCGGAGATGTGAAAATTGGGTTTTCTCCCCTCTATCAGGCCCTTTCCCTTCAACAGCTTGATTTCATCAGGGGCCAAGGGATGGCTCTTTGCCACTTTGTCGAGGAGAATGATCTCTTCCAGGCGCAGATCCGGCAGGGTTGCCAGCTTTCGCGCATAGCTCATGTCGAGCACTTTTCCGACGATGGTGACTTTCACCTGATCCGGCTTGAGATCGTATTCCGGGAGGGGGAAATACTTCTTTCGCTGCAACAGGAACATCCTTTTGATACCGCTGCCAATGGTATCGATCATGTTGAGATTCACCATCGCATCGGCAAGGAATTTGTTTCGATAGTAGGGAGAGGGGGCGTCCGAGAAAAGAACTTCGTTGATGCTGTGCGGAATGAAGGCGCCGGGATTAGTGAAGGTTAGATAGCCATCTTCTCGTTCGACGACGGTGGTCTTGCCGCCGAGCGAGTAATCTTGGTGGGCGATGCAGTTGTTTAAAGCCTCGCGGATGATGTACGGCTCGTATTGATCCACTTCATCCGGGAAAAGGGTCCCGTCGGGAAGATAACGATACTTCAGGTTGCGGATTTTCCCGTACACGGCTTCCGTAGAGAGAATCAGCGGACAACTGAAATGCTGGTAGTCCTTTTCAATGTTGTCCCGATCCTTCAACACCCATGAAATTTTGCATGTCGCCGGACTGATGAAGTGCTCTGACTCTTCCTTGCCCAAAAGGATTATGGCAGCGCGGGTTATCTTGCCTTTGATGCAGACCTTTGCCTTGTTCAAAAAGGTCTGCTCATCCCAACCGTCTATCTCATTGACTAATTTTGGGTTCTTGGTCTTGAATGCCGAGCGGGCTTTAAGGATGGCATCTGGTGACAGGTCGTCCAGTTTTGCATCGTGACAGATGCCGACGCTCCAATCCTTTTGCACGCTGTGGCTGCGGATGCGCTCGATCTCTTCCAGGTTGAGGGGCGAGAGGGATTCGCCGTCGCGGCCGTAGTAATGCCCTTCCCAGGCAATCGGAATCCCCTTGGGTGCGGCCGGAATCTGGAACATGAGCACCCGACCTTCGAAAAGTTTTAACTCGTGGATCGCCACGAAGGTAATGCGGTTCGTCGTCTTGTCGGCAATTTCCTTTTTCAGGGATTCAAGGGCTTTGCCGTCTGCCCTGTAGTTGCTGCCGACAATTCGGCGGGTCTTGTCATGTACGCCAAAGACAAGCCAGGCATTCTTGATTTCTTTCAGATTGGCTTCGTTGGCAAGGGCGCTGAAATATTTGCCAATTTTTTCGAAGGAGTAATCGTTCCTGGCTTCCTTGAACTCGACGACCTCATTTTCGGACGTCATGCTTCTGAGTTCATGAAGCTTGTTGATGTGAGAGGAGGTTTTCATTCGCCAACCTCACCATTTGTTTTCAGCTCCCGCAGATACCTGGCGTAAGCGGTTTCTTTCAGGATCGTTTTGACCTTCTGTTTGTCACGGTTGGAAAGCTCTCCCCTGATTTCTCCTTCCGGATAGCATTCCAGCATAAACTCCGTGTCGTGCTTGAAGGTCTCTTCGGTGATTCCTGCCAGTCTTTCGGGCAGTTCCAGGTCGGTGATTTCGAAGGTATCCGG
>CAZLIG010000144.1:5118-5406 GCA_964559415.1 uncultured Rhodospirillaceae bacterium | reverse complement strand
TGTTGTGGACTTCACCAGAAGTCCGGAGAGGCCTATTGCATCGGCATTGTGCTCACGAGCTGCAGCTATGATCGCATCAAGCGGCTGCTTAATGCCGAGATTTATGGTGCGGTAACCGTTGTTGCTGAGGATTATATCCACCAGATTTTTTCCGATGTCGTGGACATCGCCTTTTACGGTAGCAAGCACGATCACTCCACGTTCCATTCCGGCCCCACGCTGGATGTGGGGTTCGAGAATCGCAACCGCCGCTTTCATGGCTTCCGCTGATTGAAGAACGAACGGCAA
>CAZLIG010000144.1:4741-5108 GCA_964559415.1 uncultured Rhodospirillaceae bacterium | reverse complement strand
GCCGTTAAGAAGGATTTTGTTGATGATATCGAGCGGAGCGTTGGTCTTAAGCGCCTCTTCGATATCCTGCGCCAGACCTGTGCGGTCGCCGTCGATAATCCGTTGTTCAAGGCGCTTTTCGATGCTTGCCGTTTGCGTTGATGCCTCAACCACTTTCGATTCACGGTTCGCAAACATCCCTATAAATGCTTTTAGCGGATCGTAGCCAGGCGAGCGTCGGTCCAAAAGCACATCCTTGGCCGCATTAGCCTGGGCTTCCGGGATTTTGTGCAACGGCACAATTTTCGTGTGATGCAGAATGGCTGCGGTAAGACCTCGCCGCATGGCGAGTTCGAGCATTACCGAATTGAGAACATGGCGCAGCTCG
>CAZLIG010000144.1:3943-4731 GCA_964559415.1 uncultured Rhodospirillaceae bacterium | reverse complement strand
AATCCGAAGGAAACATTCGATAATCCAAGCATCACTTGGCATCTAGGAAATTCTTTGCGAATAGCTTCGACCGCTTCAAGCGTCCACATTGCTAGCTTGCGGTCCTCTTCGTTTCCGGTTGCGACCGTGAAGGTTAGGGGATCAATAAGGAGGTCTTCGGGAGGCAGGCCGCTTTCTTCAACGGCTAGATGATAGAGTCGGCGCGTAATTTCCAGCTTGCGCTCGGGAGTTTTTGCCATCCCCTTTTCGTCGATTGTGAGCGCTATTACGGAGCAGCCAAATTTCTTCGCCAAAGCTACGCGCTGTCTTGCGGGGGCTTCACCGTCTTCGAGGTTGATTGAGTTTATCACGGGCTTGCCGCCGTAGAGCTTCAATGCGCTCTCCAAAACGGCGGAGTCCGTTGAGTCGATAACCAGCGGCGCTTGGACGGTTTTCACCATTCTGCGGACGACTTCCGACATATCGTCGCCCTCATTCCTTCCCACAAACGCCGTGCTGACATCGATTGCGTGAGAACCGTCGCGAACTTGGACGCGGGCCATCTCAACACAGCCGTCCCAGGCATTTCGTTCTTGAAGCTCACGCCACTGCTTGCTGCCGTTGGCGTTGCACCGTTCTCCTATCGACAAGACGGCATTTTCTTGGCGCATCCCTATTGGAGAATAGAGGGAGGAAACTGATGGCGCCCATACGGATTTCCTCCGCGCCGGACGCGGGCGTCGTGAGCCGCCACCAAGCCGCCGAAGCATCTCGTCGCCGGCTTTGGTGATGTGCAGTTGCGGAGAAAG
>CAZLIG010000144.1:0-3933 GCA_964559415.1 uncultured Rhodospirillaceae bacterium | reverse complement strand
AAATTTACGCCGTAGTCGGAAACAAACTTTTCAACGTATCGGGCAAACTCGGGAGGCGATAGCGGATAGTGTGTTTTGCCATCCAAGAGCACAGGAAGACCCGCGTTGGGCTGAATGCCGATCAGCCGAGGCCAGTTTTCGCTGAGCCAACGGACATTCTCGGACATCTCCTTTGGACCCGTTGCGCAGTTCATTCCGATCAGGTCAACGCCGAGCGCTTCGATCACTGTTGCGGCAGCGGCAATGTCGCTTCCCACGAGCATCGTACCGGTGGTTTCAACAGTTACCGTCACGAAAAGCGGAATGTCTCTTTTTACCTTCTCCCGTGCAAGCTTTGCGCCATTCACTGCGGCCTTAACCTGCAACAGGTCTTGACAGGTTTCTATGAGGATGGCGTCGATGCCTCCGGCTATTAACCCCGAGGCTTGTATTTCGAAGGCGCTTTCAAGCTCGTCGTAAGTGATATGGCCGAGGGTTGGGAGCTTTGTTCCCGGCCCTATTGAACCAACGACGTAGCGTTCGAAATCCTTGTATACCTCAGCGGCTTCTCTTGCGATTTCAGCAGCTCGTTTATTTAAGTCATAGGCTTCGTCTCGTAAGTCGAACTCGGCTAGCGTAATAGGAGAACCGCCGAACGAGTTTGTTAAAATCATGTCCGCTCCGGCAGACAGGTATTCGTCATGGATTTGGCGGATAACGTCCGGGCGAGTGACGTTTAAAATTTCCGAGCAGTTCTCTTTACCTTTGAAATCTTTCTGGACATCGAGCGACATGGATTGGATGCGGCTTCCCATTGCTCCGTCGCATAACAGAACTTTCTCACGCAGAACATCCCTGAGATTGGCCATTAGGCAGCTTCCCTTCCTCTCAACGCTTCGCACAACGGTGCTACCAGTTCGGCCCTGTTCAGCGTGAAAAAGTGGAAGTCGTTAACGCCGCCGCGCCGAAGCTCTTCAATTTGACTCAAGCCGAATTCCAGCGCCGCTTTCTGATGGTCGGGCGTTCCGGGATTCAGGAGGTCGAAGCGCTTATACACACCGTCTGGAATGTACACGCCGCATTTTCTTGACATTTCACAGACGCGCTTGAAGTTTGCAATCGGCAATACCCCCGGAACAATAGGGACTTTTATTCCCATTCGCGCGGCTTTGTCGCGGAAGCGCAGGAATACGGACGTGTCCATGAAGAACTGGGTCACCGCTCTAACGGCTCCGGCGTCGATCTTTCGCTTCAGGTTCCCCATGTCGGCATCGGGGCTTGGAGCTTCTGGGTGCGTTTCGGGGTAAGCAGCTACGCTAATCTGAAACGGCGCCAAGGCTTTCAGCCCGATAAGGAGGTCGACAGCGTATGCGTAGCCGTTCGGGTGCGGCGCGTAGTGCTTATCTGTCTCGGGAGGATCGCCACGGAGAGCGACAATTTGTTTTATTCCTTGCGACCAGTATTCGTGCGCAATTCGTTCGATTTCCTCCCGGCTGGCTCCAATGCATGTGAGGTGTGCCGCCGCTTCGAGTTTCAGCTCTTCCTGCAATCTGACGACTAATTTGTGAGTTCTGTCACGTGTTGAACCTCCGGCTCCATAGGTGACGGAGACAAACGTTGGGCGATAGGGGGCGAGAGCCGAGGCCACACTCAAGAGAGAAGATTCAAGTGCTTCGGTCCGTGGCGGAAAAAACTCAAAGCTGATGTTCGGGTCGTTGTTCATGATGCGGCTCGTAAAGAAGTGGAATTGGCCCCAATGATGCGATGGGTTCCGAAAAGCAATCCACTGAACAGCAGATTGCTTACCAGAGTGATGCCGTAAAATGGGAATGCCGCAATGTAGCACTCCAATAATCCCCGAGATGTCATTGGGTAGTAGGCCAATCCGGAAAGCCAGTATCCGAAATTTGAAAGCACAAAAAAGGCTGTTGCACCGGCTATGGAAGCGGCTGCAATCGTTGCTATCGTGCGTTTCCTCGGCGAGAGCCAGAAACCTGTGAGTACGTTTGCCATCGTGGCTATGTAGACGAAGAGCATAAGCGGCATGGCGTAGAAGCCCATGACAGCGTCACTCAATAATTGGGCTGCAATGGCGAATAAGAGAGCGTAATTCTTTGGGAATACCGCACCGGCGAAGATCGCCATTGCACCTACGGGTGTGAAGTTGGGCAAATGCGGCATCAGGCGTGAGGCCACTGCAACCAGAACCATAGAAAAGACGCTTGGCCATATCCCTTTGCGGAAACGATCATCGATTTTCATGCAGGCGCTCCTTATTTCTTCTCTTACTCGTACCTCAGGCCAACCAGAACAGTCAAAGGCTCAAGCAAATATCCATTCGGCGCTTCGACCTGCCTATTTAGAATATTGCGTATTTTCAGATAGATATTGACTTTTTCGCTCATGCGGTAGTCGGCTGAGAGGTCAGCGAGCATATAGCCGCCTAGCCTGCCCCGGCCAGTGAAAGTGCCGCTGTCATTATATAATTGGTCATATCGGGGACCGACAAAGCGCACCTTTGGGGTGATCCGCCATTCTGGAAACGCCCGAAGCGTCATGCTTGCCGAGGCGGTATGTTTCGGGCGGCGGAGGAGTTCCCCTCCTGCGGGCGTGCCGGAGTAAATATCGCCGGAGGCATTGACGGCGTGAACCCATGTCCAACTGGCCTCTGCTTCCATCCACGACGAAGGCGTAATTTTTAACCCGGTTTCAGTGCCACTGATTTCAGCTTGACCCACATTACGGTACTCGGCGGGAATCCCGAATTCGTACTGGATCAGGTTTCGCGTCGATGTTTCGAAGTAAGCGGTTTTGGCCTGCAAGAAGTGCGGGTTGCTCTGGAAAGCGAAGTCTTTTTCAAAACCAGCGTCCCAGCTTTGCGCGGTTTCAGGGCGAAGCACAGGATTGCCAACCAAGCCATAGTTGTCCACGCCGTATCGCTCGAAAAGGCTTGGGGTGCGAAAGGAGGTGCCATACGAAGACTTGATGCGGCCAGACAGTTCCGGAAGCTGAAGGACACCCCCGGCATAATAAGTCGTTCGCGACGCGTAGCTCTCAGGGAAATCGGCCCGGAGTCCGGCGGTCAGATCGATGCGGTCGATGGCACGAGCCTGCACTTTAGCAAACACACCGGTTTCCTTGATCGAGGCTTTGACAGTTTGAGAATATGGGCCGAACAGACTGTTGCTCTGGTAATCAATGTCGGCTCTTTCATCTGCGAAGGTGACTCCGGTTCTCAGGAAAATATTATCTAGGTTCTCCGTGCGCTTAATCTCGAAAGTATTTTCGGCATTCAGCATACTGCGGGTGCCGATGTATTCCGCGCGCAACCTTGACGAACCCGCAGAAAAATCGGCTGCATCGGGGTTATTGCGGTAGGAACGGGCAGTGCGCGTTTGTCCGACGGTTAGCGATGCGTTGGCGCCTTTGTTAAGCCAGTCTCGCTCGCCCCCGAGCTGCCAGTTCAGAGAGGAAGAACTTCCAAAATACGCCGGGGTACTAATCGTTTGGTCGTTTAGCTCAAAGTCGGAATTGCGGTAACGGATCTGGGCGCGAAAGCGAGAGTTGTCGTTGGTTGCATAGCCAAGCTTGCCGAAAACGGTTTCTGTGTCTGATCCTTTAGCGTCGCGAGGGTTATTCGGAAAGCGTTTGGGAAGGCTGTTGAAACCATCGGAGTGGCGGCCTTCGACACTGGCAAGATATGTGAAGCCATCGCGTGAGCCATGAACGAGGCCCTGCCCGCCTGCGGTACCATGATTGCCGGCGTAAGTTTCTGCCTTTGAGGATATGCTTTGACTTCCCGGCGCACGCGTGATTAGGTTGATGACGCCGCCTATTGCGGCGCTTCCGTATTCGAGGGCTCCGGGGCCACGTTCGACCTCAATGCGTTCGATCTCGCCCAATAAGTCTTCGCTAAAATTAAAAGCGCAGGTCGTGACGGAGGGATCGTTGAGC
>CAZLIG010000143.1:2969-5470 GCA_964559415.1 uncultured Rhodospirillaceae bacterium | reverse complement strand
ATGTTGCGGATTGATAATATTCGTGTCGAACTACCGACTCATTATCAACGTAAATCGCGCCAACAGTTTGGCCGTCGTATCCAAGTGTCGTTGTTATTGCAGAATATACCGCCCCGTTGTTCGTCCAGTGTGTAGCGTCGGGGTCAGAATACGGTATCATATTCGCATCAGCCCAGACCGTCGCGCCCGTAGCGTCAGTAAGCGTGGCGTTCGATGCGCGGGTGTGGGTTAAGCGATCATCAAACTCCTCAGAAGTGAAGTTGAATTGCACACAGTCATCCAACAAGCACGGGCCGAGCATCAAAGGGGTGAGGCGCAACGAAGCAAGTGACATAGCTTACCCCTTACGCGGCAGTGTCAAGCGTTGATTTGCCGGTATCCAGGAACTCCCAGCTGCGTTAGCTTCAGCGTTGCCGTTAAAGGCATACCAAAATCCAACATCCTTCGAACGGATACGCACAAACTTTGTTTGCGCATTGAACGTCGCAGTCGCTGCGATGCTTTTAATCTGCGTGGTCAAGAACTGCGGAGGCACCGGCGGGTTGCCGTTGAACACACCGTATTCTTCAATGATGACTTCGTTTGCCATGTATTATCCCCCTATGCTGATACTGATCCCTTGAACGGAACGGCTCCGCCCGTTTGGACAAGCAGTTGTGTTTCGACTTCTGTTTGCTTGGCGTCGGCCTTCTTAACATCAACGCCCGCAGCTTTCTCAGCTGCCGCTGCAACAAGGTACTGCGATTGCGCATCAGGAGGCTGCTGAGATTGTTCCTGCCTCCGTGACTGAATTTTCTCAATCAGCTTGTCCTTGCCTTTGATGTTGCTTATGGACAGCAGGTCAACGATATCAAAGCCGCTTTGTATTCCGAACTTTAAGATGGCGTCGAGCTGCTCCTGGCTGACATTGACGGTGTCGTAGCTCTCGTCGAGTATAATGTCCATGTCAAGCTCGGCGGGGCGGTTCTTGGTCATGACCACCTCTTCCAGCCCCTGAGGATTTTGCTTCTCAAGCAAAGTGAGCTGCGCGGCAGCACCAAGCCGCATATTGCGCGGGAGGGCGTCGTCATCAATTGTCTCTTGTAAAAACTGCTGCATTGTAACCGGCACATTGAACCCAACCCAGCGCAGCTTATTCTCGTCGTCAGTTACGCGTACCCACTTCTCCGCCGACCAGGCTTGCCGAATGCGGCACCACATCTGGCGGTACACGCGCAGCTTGAAATTGCCGAAGTTCTCAAACAGCTTTATCAGCTCAGTTACGCCAGACTGCTGCAGCCTTTGAATAGCCACGCCGCTCAGGTCGCCCTGCTGCCGCTCTCCTGCGAGCTGGGCGTTGTAGCTTGTGGCGTCCATCTCTTGCTTCGCCTCTTGGAGCAACTCTATCTGCCCCTGCGCCATGTCGCCTGTAGGCAGAATGCCGAAGTCCTTGCCGTACTCCCCCTGCCCAACCTCTAAGTGGCCGTCCGGCTTGGCCAGCTCCTTCTTAGCCTTTTTGATATCCTTGACAGCGCCACGGTTGCCGTACGTCTGCCGCTGAGAAAGGAGGAACAGCGCTTTACTGCGCCTGTGGTTTATTTCGTCTTGTAGATCAAGGAACGAAGCAAGCTCGCCATACCTGTTATTCTCGCGGTCAATGTACGCATGCTCTAGCTCGAGCGGACACGTAGGTTGGTCGTACTCGTCGAGCCACGGAGACGCCATGGGCGGAAGCAGAAAGCCGCCTCCTGTGTAGATGGCGAGCATCCACTGGCCCTTCATGCGGTAATAGTGCGTGGCGACGAGGTGTCTACGCCGCGCTCCGAACTTACGCACCCAGTTACTTGGCTTGTCTTGGAAGGTGTCCGTCTTATCCGCTGGAGTTTCGCTGAACGCATCGGGGTCAGCATCGGGGAACGCGTCGGCGACGTCTTCCTCGTCCATCCACACCATGAAGCCCTTGCCGCGCGCATCGCTGAAGTCGTGGCGCCGAGAATAGGGATCAAAGAACAAGCGATCCCAAGGCACACCGTCAACTAAGATATCAACGTCTCCTTTGGGGGTCTCCTCCGTTACGATATTGACGCCCGTATATCCTTCACAGAAAAAGAAGTCCGCGCAATCAAGGAACGTCGCATTGAGGTTCGTCTTGTCGGACGCGTAGCGCAGCCCGTCCGTCGCAGCCTCGGCAGCTCCGTCATCGTGACCAACGTTCCTCGGAAACGCTTGGGGATCCCCCTTACGCACTGACGTAAGGCCGAGCAGCCCATTGTGCTTGACCTTTATGCGGTTGTTCACGATCGGTGCTTGCTTGCGCTTCTTCAATTGCGCAACCTGCTCCGCCGTCCATTGCTTGCCGTCGTAGTAGTCGCGGCACCGCTCAGACAAGGCGCGGGCGTCTTCGGTCAGCGTGATGAACTCATCAACACACTCCTTGAGATACGCGTGGCTGCCCTGCTCGGGAGCATCCGCCGCAGCGGAGGCCTTTGCGCCGCTTGTTATATCTTGTTGCGTAGCTGTCT
>CAZLIG010000143.1:0-2959 GCA_964559415.1 uncultured Rhodospirillaceae bacterium | reverse complement strand
CACAATGGGTATGTTGCCGCCATAATAGTCCTCGTCATCGTCGTCCGCCCCATAATCGTCCTTCTTCGCTGGGCCTACATCGGTGTGGTACACGGCTGGCCCAAACGCTTGATCAAGCATGCGCCCGAACAACCCACACACGTCAACCTTATCGTCAACCTTGTCGTCCTTGCCCGTGAACTTGAGCAACTGCGCTATAAGTTCGTCGCCCCATGTGCCGTAGGGAATATGCACCTTGCCCTGCGCCGCTAAGGCTTGGAACGCCTTGGCATTGGCGGCCTTGCTCTTCGTCGCCGCCAACCACTCGAGCTTAAAGAACAGCCGACGTCTTTGCTGCTCTTTTAGTACGAACGGCTCCATTGCTCGGCGTATTACGCCAGTCTCAGCACACCACAACATCGGGTCGTGGTCAAGCACCAGTTGCATCATGGTGTCGATTGACTTGTCTAGCGTAACCTGCTTGCTGCTCCAGTCAAGAAACCACAGATCATCTTTATTATCAAAGCCCGCGATCGCTTGTTCAGTCCAGTCGCCAGCCTTATCGGTAACTGCGTAATCCCCCGCGCCGTATTTAACAAGCCGCGTAGGTTCTTCGCCTATACGGAACCTGCCCTTCTCGAACCACTCCTTCTTAAAGAATATGCCTTCCTCTGGCGTCGGGTCTTGCATGTACTGCGCCATGAACACCGCGTGGTCTGCCTTCTTTAGCGCAACCAATTCTTCAAACGTATGCTTCGCAGCCCACATAGACGTCTTAGTCGCGAAGTCCGCCGCCGGAATGCAATCGAAGAAGAACGCCTGGTCCGCGAGCGCCGGGCACGGGAGAACCGGGCACGGGAACAGCGGGCACGCGAAGCGAAAAACCGCGGCCGCGGCATGGATTTGTAAACGAACAACAACTGAAATCTGGAGGTGATCATGCAAAGAGAAACGAGATGGACCGTGCTGGACCGTAAAGAAATATACCCGCGCTTCTGGCTTCATACGGAACAGGAAAACCTGTTGTTGAGCTGGGCGATGGTTTCACAGATCCGGGCATCGGCCGATTTCCTGTCGATCCGTTTTCTGTGCGAATACGGGCAGGTCCGGCTTTCCTCGGGCGATTCCCTGCGGGGATTGTTCGAGCACATGCAGATCGAAAGAGTCTGGCGCATCGACGGACCGGCGCTCGCCTGCCGGATCACCGGGGAACGGTCTTTTTCACCGGATATATGAAAATTCGCCATATCCCGGGTTGATTTTTATCCGACCCGGTCTATTTTATCCCAACGGAACAGGAGGGCGAGTAATGATATTATCCTATACCAGAATGACATGGAAGCTACTGATAATCGCCCTGAAATCGAAATTCCGGCGTAAAGCGGTCCGTTTGCAGGACATCTATGCTCTCGCGTTATCGGAAATGTCAAGAGCGGTCGGAAAGAGGCCGCCGCCCGGAGCCACCTTATCCGGAAGAGCCGAATCCATGCGACGGCTCCTGCCGGACGCTTCCGCTATTCTCCAGGCCCCGGCGTCAGGTTACAATGTGGAAAACCCTCAGGAAATCATCAGTTGGGTGGAGCACGCCCTTGAAACCGGAGTGGAACGGAAATTCGCCGTTGCGGCCCGCCCCGTCCAGCATCTCGATGACATTCTGGCGGACGACAGCCTCACCCCTTCTCAAAAAGATAAAATCATCCAGTTGGGCGTGGAATTGTATCTGCTCGGCTGGCTTGCGCCGGTGATTCAAATGGATCGATTTTCAAAACGGCTGGATGAGCTTGTCGTGAAAACCCGCAAAGAAGCCTATGAGGAATTGCTCCTGAAAATCCTCTCCGAAAAGATCAAAAGTCATTCATCCGATGATATTCTGGAATGCATGGTGGAAATCCTGCAAAAGGCCGTTCAAGCGACCGATCCGAAATCGAAACTGACCCTGAAAGAAAAAACCGCGATCATCAACCGGGCATTCAACCGTCTCTCCGACATCGCAATCAAAAGCTCTTTCACCACCCGGACCATTCAAAACTGGGACAACGGAAAATGTCCCTATGAGGGATACAGTTCTTTTTTCAATGAAATCGAATTGATCGCCTGGTGCAACAAAACCGTCGGCGCGCTTCGCGGCAAGCAGGCGCTTCACAATGTGACACATGGCATGTCCGACGACGAAATGAGCCGCAAAGCCCGGAAATTCTGAGTATTTGAAACGCATCTTTTTTGATGGCGCGCCACTCCCCGGCACGTCTTTTTTTGTCCCGAAAAACGGAAACGAAGTGGAAACGGAAAATTAAAATTTGAGCATAATCCGATGATTTTTTCCGGGAAAAACGGAAAAATCGACTCCCTTGATGCAAGCGTGTTTGCGAATCGAAATCACAACCCGACATCAAGGAGGAATCTCAATGTCAAACCGAAACCAACCGCCCGCCGTGATTCAATCCACGGCGGTAAATCTGCTCCGAGACTACTACCCCGGCCTGACCGCCGAATCCCTGGCTGCGGCATTGTCGCAGCACGGCACGACAAGCGCCGTAACGGTACAAAAGAAACTGACGCGGAGCGAATGCGCCCGGCTCCTGGGCGTGTCGATCAACAGCGTCAACCGCTACATCAGGGGCGGACGCCTGAAGGCGGTCAACATCAGCCCGCGCCTGGTCCGGATCGACCCGGATAGTGTTCGGAATCTTCTGGACAACGGCGTACCGAAGGATGAAGTCATCGTTCCGCAGTGTCATGGCAAGGGAGGTGACAGATGAAGACCGAAGTGTTTATCCCACGGGAGATCCTGGAACAGCCGGATTTACCGGTTCAAGTCAAACTCGTCTATGGACGGGTGGCCGTCCTGATCGGAAAAACAGGGTCGGCGGTCCTGACCATGGACGAACTGGCCCGTCAATGCGGAATTACCCGCCGCCAGGCGGCGAAATCCCTGCCGTATCTGGTGACGTTGGGACTGCTTCGTCCGCACGAATCGCTT
>CAZLIG010000142.1:0-5527 GCA_964559415.1 uncultured Rhodospirillaceae bacterium | reverse complement strand
CCGCAACGAGGAACAAAACCTGCCCGCCGCCTTGTTGTCGTTGTTCGCGCAACGCTGGTTCGCCGAGGCCGCGCGCCAGGGCGACCGCCTCCAGGTCGTCGTGGTGGCCAACGCCTGTCTCGACCGCACCGCCGCCGTCGCCCGCGAACTAACCAAATTCTACGAAGAAGTAAAACGCGGCACCCTTTCCGAACTCTCCGCCTACTTCAAGGCAAAAGAGCCAAGAGGCGAGATCGTTATCTTGGTAGGCAAAGCCGAAGCATCCCCCTCCACCGTCGACATCGACGCCTTGCTGAAGGACCGCCTAAAACACCTCTCCGTCCGCGACGCCGTCTCCGAAATCGCCGAAATGACCGGCCTCCCCAAAAAAGAAATCTACGCCAAAGCCCTCCAGCTAGAAAATGATCGCCCCAAATAGGATGACCGGCACGAATCCGCGAGAAACAACGCCGCATCAATAAATTAGTAATACAAATCCCACCCCTTTATCCTCCCCCATTTACGTTTTCTTTCCTTTTTCCTGCGACTATCCCCCCTCGCATCGCTCAAAAGAATGCTCTTGTCGATCCCAAGCATTTACCGACAAACGGCCCCGGAGGGCAAAAAGAGGTACGCCAATGACTAAAGCTATTGATGTCGAACATGCAGTCGAGTTGATCCCCGATGGAGCCTCCATTCTCATGGGCGGCTTTCTCGCAGTCGGAACGCCTCGCCGCATCGTCGACGAAATCGTCCGTCAGGGGAAAAAGCATCTCACGCTTATCACCAACGACACCAACAGGCCGGGCTACGGCAACGGTCTGCTGATCGAAAACAAATGCATCGACAACCTGATTTGCAGCCATATCGGCACAAATCCGGAAACCCAGCGCCAGATGATTGCGGGCGAGTTGCACGTTGAACTATGCCCTCAAGGTTCTTTGGCCGAACGCATTCGCTCGGGCGGCATCGGCTTGGGCGGCGTCCTGACCCCAACCGGCGTAGGAACAGTGGCAGCCGAAGGCAAAAGCGTCGTTAAAGTCAACGGGAAGGACTTCCTTCTCGAAATGCCGATCAAAGCCGACTTCGCACTGCTCCAGTGCCGCCGCGCCGACTATCGCGGAAACCTCGACTACTCGCTGACGGCAAGAAACTTCAACCCCATCATGGCGTTTGCCGGAGCAACGGTCATCGTAGAACCTAACGAGATCGTGCCGATCGGCGTTATCCCGCCCGACGACGTTATTACCCCCCATGTACTCGTCGACTACATTATTGAACGGAGGTCAGCCAATGGAAGATAAAGTTCTCATCGCCAAGCGCGTCGCGCTGGAGCTGCGTGACGGAGACCTTGTCAATCTTGGCATCGGATTGCCGACGCTTGTCGCCAATTACCTGCCCCCCGGCATCGAAGTCTATTTCCAATCCGAAAACGGCGTTATCGGAATGTCGAAAGTCCCCGGCAAGGGACTGGAAGACGATTATCTGATCGACGCCGGCGGCATCTTCGTTGGCGCGCTTCCAGGCGCGTGCAGCCTCGATAGCTGCACCTCGTTCAGCATCATTCGCGGCGGCCACCTCGACGTCACCGTCCTCGGCGCGCTGCAAGTCGACGAAACCGGAACCCTCGCCAACTGGATGGTTCCCGGAAAAATGGTCCCCGGCATGGGCGGCGGCATGGACTTGGCCACAGGCGCCAAACGCGTCATCGTCTCCATGAACCACAGCGCAAAAGGCAAGTCGAAGATCGTCAAAAAGTGCGATCTCCCGATCACCTCGACCCGCCGTGTCGATCTCATCGTCACGGAACTCGCCGTGATGGAGCCGACGGATAACGGTTTACTCCTCAAGGAAGTCGCCCCCGGTGTCACGGTCGACCAAGTCGTAGCCGCCACCGAAGCCAAACTAATCATCCCCGACCACGTCCCCGAGATGGCCGTCAAAGAAGACCAAGCCGCCTAACCCCTCCGCCGCTATTGCCTAAATCCCTCTCCGCCGCGCTTGCGGGGGAGAGGGCGGCCTCATCGCAAAGCGATGGGAGGGTGAGGTGGTAGCCCCTGCATAACACTCGTCATTCCGGCGAAAGCCGGAATCCAGCGCCGCGCGTCCGCGCGGCATAAAACTCGCTTCGTCTTCTTTAATTTTATGGCCATGCTTTAATGCCCCTCTCCCTTAAAGCCCAAATCGAACGCTGGCCCATCGCCGGATCATTCACCATCAGCCGAGGTTCAAAAACCGAAGCCGTTGTCGTCGTCGCCGAAATCTCCGATGGCACCTACACAGGCCGTGGCGAATGTGTCCCATACCCCCGTTTCAACGAAACGCCCGAGAGCGTTCTAGCCGCGCTCAACGCATGGCAATACCCATCCCCCGAGACAATAGCCCAACTCCCCCTCAAAGCCGCCCGCAACGCCGTCGACTGCGCCTTTTGGGATTTAAAGGCCAAGCAAACAGGCCGCCCCGCCCATATCCTCGCGGACATTCCTGAGCTAAAGCCCCTCACGGTGTCCTACACCATCTCCCTCGACACGCCCGAGAAAATGGCCGAAGCCGCCCACAAGCAAGCCCATCGCCCGCTCCTGAAAATCAAGCTCGGCAGAGAAGGCGACCCCGACCGCATTGCTCAAATCCGCAACGCCGTCCCCAAAGCGCGCCTGATCGTCGATGCCAACGAAGGCTGGACTCCCGAAAACCTCGCCGCAAATCTTTCCGCCTGCGCTTCCGCAGGCGTTGAAGTGATCGAGCAACCTCTTCCCGCCGCCGCCGACAACGCGCTAGCCTCCGTCTCCCGCAGCGTCTCCCTCTGCGCCGACGAAAGCGTCTTCGACCGCGCCTCGCTCCCAAACCTCAAAGGCAAATACGACGCAATCAACATCAAACTAGACAAAACCGGCGGCCTAACCGAAGCCCTAGCGCTAGCAAGCGATGCCAAGTCCCAAGGCTTCGACCTCATGGTAGGATGCATGGTCTGCACCTCTCTCTCCATAGCCCCCGCCTTCCTCGTAGCCCAACAAGCCCAATACGCCGACCTCGACGGCGCCCTCCTCCTGTCCCGCGACCGCCCCCACCCCCTAGTCTACGAAAATGGTTTTCTTTACCCCTCCACGTCCGCCCTATGGGGTTAAGCGGCTTCGTCATTCCGGCGAAAGCCGGAATCCAGCGCCGAGCGTCCGCGAGGCATAGACAACAGGAGATGCAGTAGCTCCTTCATCCAATCGAGTATATATTCCGAACGAAAAATATCCGTAACCCTGAGGAAGTCCTAATGCCCGCCCTAACGCGCTCCGACCGTTCCGTACTTGGCAGATGGTGGTGGACAGTCGACCGCTGGGCCTTGGCCGCACTGGTCTTCATCATGGGCTTCGGCATTCTCCTCATCCAAGCCTCAACCCCCGCCGTGGCAGTCAAGCACGGCTGGAGCAACCTCTACTTCGTCGAGCGCCATCTCGCGATGCTGCTGCCCGCTGTCCTCGTAATGTTCAGCGTCTCCCTTCTCTCGCCGCGAAAGGTCCGGCTCCTCGCTGCCGCAGGCCTCCTCGTCTTCGTCCCGCTCCTCGCCGCAACCCCCTTCATCGGTACCGAAATCAAAGGTGCCGTCCGTTGGATACGCGTCCTCGGCCTCTTCTCAATCCAGGCCTCTGAATTCGTAAAACCCTTATTCGCCGTCACCGCCGCATGGCTCTTCACCCGCCAATGCGAACGCCGAGGCTTCCCCGCCCTCAGCGTCAACATCGCGCTCTACCTGACTATCGTCTTCTTCCTGCTCATGCAGCCCGATATCGGCATGGTGTTTTTGCTCTCCGTCATATGGTTCGGCCAATTCTTCCTCGCTGGTCTTTCCGCATTGTTTGTCGGCATCTCCGGCGTGGCTGGCATAGTGTTCCTAATCGCCGCCTATTACATCTTCCCCCACTTCACCGTCCGCATCGATAAATTCCTAAGCCGCAGTGGAGACACCTATCAGGTAGACAAGGCCTTGGACGCCTTCGCCAACGGCGGCCTCTTCGGCACCGGCCCCGGCGAGGGAACCGTAAAAATGTCAATCCCGGACGCTCACGCCGATTTCGTTTTCGCCGTAGCTGGCGAAGAACTCGGCCTCCTCTGGTGCTTGGTCATCATCGGCCTGTTCGCGTTCATCGTCCTTCGCGGAATCCGCCGGATGTCGAACGAGAACAGCCTCTTCATCGTCCTAGCCGTAAGCGGCCTCCTGATCGAATTCGGCCTTCAAGCGGTAATCAACCTAGGCTCCACCATGCGCCTGATCCCCGCCAAAGGCATGACGCTCCCCTTCATCTCCTACGGCGGCTCGTCGTTATTTGCCCTAGCCGTCGGAATGGGAATGCTCCTGGCCCTAACCCGCAAACGCTTCGGCCTAACCGACGAAGACTAACCTCAATCTAGGTACAACTTGCGGTGTTAGTTCATCTGTAATACGCTCCAATAGGACTATTGGAGGTGCGCTATGGGTAACCGCGAGGTGATCTTAAATTTTCTCCGCAATAATGCAAAAGAGCGATTCTCTAACAGCGAAATCGAAACACGAACAAAGATCAAACCTCATCAGCAAGTTTTTCAAATAACACAAACTCTTCGTGCATTAGGAGTTGTCCAGGGAAGAAAACTCGGAAAGGAATGGGAATTCTGGGCTGAGACGAATAATCAGCCGGAAGATAGTTTGGCGCACATGAAGCGAAGCGCAGCTGTAGAGATGCCAGACGAAAAAGCACAAACTGAAGTGAAACTAACCTTCTGCTGGTCTTTGTTAGACATGGTTCGGCTTGAGCACCAAAAACTTGTATTCCCAAAAACTGAACCAGTGCCGGGAATATACAGATTTACAATAACCACATCAGTGGAAAAGACATACATAGGCGAGACAGATAATCTGCGCAGACGAATGCAGCACTATCGTTCCCCGGGGCCATCTCAACAAACAAATGTCCGGTTAAACAGAATAATTCAGGAGGCATTGAAGACAGGAGGCTCCGTCTGGCTATCCATAATTACAGCTAAAGCGCATCTCGTTTCAGCTACAATTAAGCGGCAACTTGGTTTTGAGAAAAAATCAGAGAGGGTATTACTTGAGCATGCTGCATTGCTTGAAGCCGCAATAAACGGAAATTCGGTCTTAAATCTCTAGTTATCCCCAAACCCTCTCCCCCAACGCCTCCCTAACCTCCTTCACCACACCCCTCCAATCCCCCGCCTTCTTCTGTCCAAACACCCGCGCGGTCGGATACCAAGGGCTGTCCCCCCTGTTCCCGAGCCACCGCCAACACGCATCAAACCGAGAAAGAACCCAAACCGGCTTGCCCATAGCCCCCGCCAAATGCGCCACCGAGGTATCGACCGAAATCACCAAATCCAGTTGCTCCACAATCGCTGCCGTATCTTCAAAATCCACCACCCCCGGCATCAAATCGACAACCCGCCCCCCAAGCCCGCAAGCCTCGATCTCCCGGCTCTTCGCCCCGAATTGAAGGCTGTAAAACGCGACTTTGTTCAACTCGAACAGCGGCCCCAACTCTTCAATCGCAACGCTCCTCCG
>CAZLIG010000141.1:0-5591 GCA_964559415.1 uncultured Rhodospirillaceae bacterium | reverse complement strand
CGCTCTCCCCCACTTCGTGGCGGAGAGGGGTTTTTTATTTATTTTAGTGGACGTTTGTGGTGTCGGCGGTGCGGGTGGGTTTGGGGGCTAGCCAGATGGCGGAGGCGGCGAGGACGAACGTGAGGGCGGTTACCAAGTAGATTTGGTTTGTTGCGAGCATCACGCTTTGGACTTGCACAAGGCCATTGAGAATTTCCTTGGGGACGAGGCTGACCTGCGATGAGGTAATTTGGTTTGCAAGCTCCTCATGGAAACGAGAGGTTTGACTATCCCACGCCGTAATGACGATAGAGGTAGCGATGGCGCCGGATAGCGTTCTTGCAAAACTTAAGAGGCCCGATGCGGACGCAACGTCCTTGGGTTTGACGCTCGACAGGGCGAGGTTCGTGAGCGGGAGGAAGAAGAAGGGCAATCCGAGGCCGTTCAGGAACAGGGGGAGGGAGATTTGGTTCACGGTCATGTTGGTGGCCGAGAAGGATAGCAGGAACGTCGTGATACCTAGCCACAGGACGCTTGTGAAGACCATGTATCGGGCGTCCATTTTCACCGCCAGCTTTGCCGCCAAGGGCGCCGCCAAAACGGCGAGCATTCCGCTACACGCGGACACGCGTCCCGACCATGTTGCGGTGTAGCCCATATAGTTTTGTACCCATAGGGGCGTGATAACCATTGTTCCGAAGCATGAGCCGAAGGCGAGGCACAGGGTAAGGATGCTGGACGCGTAGCCGCGATTTGCGAAGACGCGGAGGTTTACGATCGGTTTCTCGGCGGTTAGCTCCCAGATGACGAAGCAGAGGAAGCCGATGACGGTTATTATTGCGAGGGCGATGATGAACTTCGACTCAATCCAGTCGTATTCTTTGCCTTTGTCGACCATGATTTGGAGCGCGCCGACCCAGAGGACCAGCAGGGCGAGGCCGCCGAAGTCGATTTTATCTTTTATCGGCTCGGTGTTGAAACGCTTGAGCAAGCGCCACGAGCCGAAGGCGCACAGGAAGGCGATGGGGATATTGATGAGGAAGATGTACGGCCATGCCCAGTGGTCGCAGATCCATCCGCCGAGATAGGGGCCGATGACGGGGGCTACGAGCGTGGTGACGCTCCATAGGCCTAGCGCCGTGGCTCTTTTGCTCTTGGGGTAAACTTCCATAAGCAGCGTTTGAGAGAGCGGCATGAGGGGGCCGCCTGCGAGGCCTTGCAGGATGCGGCCTACGACGAGCATGGAAAGGCTTGTGGACAAGCCGCATAGCGCAGAGAAAACTCCGAACATGAAAATGGAGATGACAAATACTTTTACGCTTCCAAAGCGGGACGCAAGCCAACCTGTGAGCGGCACCATGATCGCCTCGGCGACCGCGTAGGAGGTGATGGCGTAGGTGCCTTCCACCGGGGAAATCGCCAAGCTGCCCGCGATGTGGGAGATGGAGACGTTGACGATTGTCATGTCGAGCACGGCGGCGAAGTTCGAGCACGCCATGATGATGCCTGCGAGAACCAGCTCGAGGCCTTGAAGAGGGCGGGGCGGCGCTTTGATGGTTATACTATTCATCGGCGCGTTTGGACGTGTTGATGTCTACGTTCATGGAAAGGCCGACTTGCAAGGGGTGCTCGGCCAGTTCGCTGGGGGTGAGTTCGATCCTGACGGGGAGGCGTTGGACGACCTTGATCCAGTTTCCGGTCGCGTTTTGCGCGGGGATGAGGGAGAAGGTCGAGCCGGTGCCGCCGGAGACGCCGACGACTTTGCCGTGGTAGACGACATCGTTGCCATAGAGGTCGGACCAAAGTTCGACCGGTTGGCCCGGCTTGACTCTGCGGAGTTGGACTTCCTTAAAGTTCGCGTTGACGTGGACTTTTTGGACAGGGACAATGGACATCAGCGGCGTTCCGGCGCGGACTTTTTGCCCGAGTTGAACTTCGCGTTTGGCGATGATCCCGTCGATGGGGGCCTTGATGACGGTCCTTTCGAGGTCGATCTTGGCTTGTTCGAGTGCGGCGTTGGCGGAGTCGGAGGCGGCCTTGGCTCCTTGATAGGCGTTTTCGGCTGTGCTGAGTTCTTCGCCGGAGACTGAGCCGGACTCTTGGAGGGCTTTTCTGCGTCGAAGGTCGATGCCGGCGCGCGAGAGATCGGCTTTTGCCTTGTCGAAGGCTCCGGTTGCGCGGGTCAGGGCTAGCTTTGCGTCGATGTCGTCGATGACGACGAGCGTGTCGCCTTCTTTCACCGATTGGGTGTCGACCACGTTGACCGCCTTGACTGTGCCGTCGATGGAGGGGGTGACTTGCGCGATTTCGGCTCCGACGTAGGCGTTGTCGGTGGAGACGTAATTGGAGCCGACGAAATACCAATAGCCGCCCCAGAGGACTGCGACTGAGGCAATTCCTGCGAAGAGAAGCTTGAAGAGGTTCTTGCGCTGCTTCTGGCTGTTCATCGATTTAAATTTATTAAGCGTATGGCGGACCATTTAGATGCTCCTTAGTGTTCTGATGCAGTATTGGTTGGGGTGAAACCCCCTCCGAGGGCGCGGATGAGGGCGATGTCGAGCGTGAAGGCTCGCGTGCGGAGATCGGCGAGAGCGCGGCGGCTTGCGATGAGGGAGTCTTCGGCGCGCAAAACGGTGAGGTAGGTTGTTAGCCCGCCCTTGTACCGGTTGTTGACGACAGCGAACGCTTCTTCGGACGCTTTGACCGAGGCTTCGGTTTTTGCAAGGCGCGGGGTGAGCCTATTTTCGCTCGTGACAACATTGGCGACGTCGTAAAGGGCTTTGAGGAGCGTGTCGTTATAGGTGGCTACTGCCGCATCCTGTCCGGCGCAGGCTTGGCGGTATTGGCCGCGCAAAGCACCGCCATCGAGGATCGGGAGGCTTACGCTGGGGCCTATTGCGGCTGTTAGAGCGCCCGGCTCCAGGAAGTATTCGAGGCCCAAGGATTTGTGCCCGACGAAGCCGATGAGGTTTACGTTTGGATAAAAGGAGGCTTCGGCGGCGTCTGATTTGCTTGAGGACGCTTCGGCGCGTTTTCTGGCGGCGATGATGTCGGGACGGCGGCCCAGGAGTTCCGCGGGGAGATTTGCCGGAAGGCCGAAGGGCTTAAGCTGCCGGATGTCAGGGCGTGCGATGGACTCGGCGCGGTCGGGGCCTGCGCCTGCGAGGGCTGCTATTTTGTTCCGGGTAAGGGCGATGGATTCTTTGATGCCTTCGATTTCGGCTTCGGTTGCCGTCGCGGCGGCGACTTGCTGGTCATAGCTGCCTTTGTTTTCGAGGCCGTTGTCCATGCGCTTTTTGATGAGTTCGGCGTTTTGAGTGCGAACTTTCAGGGCGTCGTTGGCGGCGTCGAGGTTCGCATAAAGCTGCGCGAGGTCGGCGTAGGCAGCGGCGACAGATGTGGAGACGATGAGGCGCGCTTGTTGCGCTTCGAGTTTGGCGGCTTCAGTCTCGGAGACGGCGGCGGCTACCAAGGCACGGTTTTTGCCCCAGAAGTCGAGTTGGAAGCTCATGTCGAGCGTCGTGGCTGCTACGTCTTGAAACCCGTGGGGGATCGCAGAGGGTGGGAAGCCTTGGTAATAGCTTTGGCGGAGGCTTTCATAAGAACCGGTTGCGCCAACGTGGGGATATAGGGGCGCTCCGGCTTGTTGGGCTGCGCCTTCGGCTTGACGGATGCGGGCTTTGGCTATCGCTAAGGTGGGGGCTTCGACGAGGGCTTCATCTATCAATTGGGTTAATTGCTTGTCGCCGTAGGCATCCCACCAGCGGGAGCTTGGCCACGCGCTCTCAGTCGCAGCGGAAAAGGCCTTTTGCGTTGGGTAGGCTTCAACTGCTTTAGGTTGCGCCGGTGTCCCTAGGTCGGGGATGACGGCACAGCCTGAGGCTAAGACAGAACTTGCGAGGAGCGCGATAATGTTAGCTTTGCGGCCCATTGGAAACCTTTTGACTTAAACTGTACGGTACGGTACGGTTATAATCAGGATTGTTTTTCTGTCAATACCCTTTGATCGGGGAGGGTGAATTGAGGCAAAAATCGGATGAAAAGCGGCAGCAGATCGTGCGGATCGCTTCGAAGCTTTTTCTTAAACATGGACTTGCGTCGGTGTCGATGTCCAAGATTGCCGCAGAAGTGGGCGGCTCGAAGGCGACGCTTTACAATTACTTTCCGAATAAAGAGCAGCTCTTTGTCGAGGTTGCTTTAACAATCATCGGGCAGATGGCGGAGGATGCGGCGATGTCGCTTGATCCGAAGTTGCCTCCGCTTGAGAAGATTCGCGTGCTGGGGACCAAGTATCTTTCAAACGATAGCGTCTCGTTATACCGCAATGTGGTTACTTATGAGGGTTTTGGGAAGCTTGGGAGAGATGCGTACAAGACGGTGCTGCGGAGTACCTGGGGGCATATCGCCGATCTCATCGACGTTGCAATGCGCGAGGGGGGGTTGAAAAAGGCGGACCCTTGGCTGGCTGCGATGCAGCTTAAAAGCCTGTTTCAGCTTGATACGCTCGACAGGCGGTTTTTGCAGTTTGACAAGTCGATCAGCGATGAGGAGATCGAGAAGAACGTTAGAATCGGGTTGGCGATTTTTGAGGCGTATTACAGGGTGTAATGCGGGTGCTGTTCGTATCGTGAATTTACGTTAACCTGTATTTTCTGCGTTGTTCATGTAATTCTTTTACATCAGATAAAAAATTTCGGGATTCCGTTTGGGCGGAAAGTATTTTTTGGATAAAAATTTGCCGTTGGATTGGTTATCCTAGGGGAACAATCGGTTTTCAGTATTCCCCGGAGAGAGTTTGTCATGGCCAGTTCGTCCAATCCCATTGCCGAGTATTTCCATATCTTTTCAACAGTTCTAGACGCAGGCAAGAATGCCGTTTGGAGAGCGTTGGGTTGGGGGGGGACGCCTGCGGAAAACGTTACCAACACCGTTAACAAGTCGCAGAAGGTTGGCGAGGTTGTTGCGAAGAACCTGATGACCGAGGAGCCGGAGACCACTCCTAAGAAGGTTGAGGCGGAGGATGTTGAGGAGGATGGCGTCGAAGATGAGTTTGCTCATAAGCCGGAAGGTTTTAGGGGGAATGATGGCGTTGATGACGAGGAGGAGACGGACGCGGAGATTGATGGCGAGGAGATAGAGGAGGTTGGAGCTGAGGTTGGCGGCGGTGAGGAGAATTCTCAGGGTTCTTCGAACACTCAGCAGGTGAATGGTCAGGAAAATCAGAACCAAGGCGGCGTTGATCCTAACGCCGGTCAGTCGAAAGGCGATGTTGCGCAAACGCCTGAGGAAGCGGTTCAGGAAACACCGCAAGAGCCGGTTGCCGAGATTGAGTATGGCAAGCCGGTTATTGAAGAGTGGGACAGTGAGATCGACGGGATGCATTATAAGAGCATCTGGTGGGTCGATAAGAATGATCCGACTACCTACAAGCAAGACATCGAGGTGTCGGTCCAGCCTTCTCTTGAAGGGAATCAACCGGGATATATTGATGTCGATGGTAAACACGTCACCTCGTTTTCGGAGCACATTGAGTGTGTTCAGAACGAGGTGAAGGTGGATGATTGTTATATTGGGGTAAATGGCGGAGATGCGAAGCTAGCGGATGACTCTTT
>CAZLIG010000140.1:0-5599 GCA_964559415.1 uncultured Rhodospirillaceae bacterium | reverse complement strand
ATGCGGAAGGGTGGCCGAGTGGTTGAAGGCGCTCGCCTGGAAAGCGGGTATACGGATAAAACCGTATCGTGAGTTCGAATCTCATCCCTTCCGCCATAAACTTGGGGGCCCCAAAGGGGCCCCCAAGTTTATGGAGAACGGGGAGCAGTGAAGTGCTTGCCGAGTTCGACAATTTATAGGAGCGACAAGCCCGAAGGGCGCGGGCGCGACTGATAAATTGCCACTTTGCGAGCGGCGGCGGAATCGCCGACGCGCTGCAAAGAAATCTCATCCCTTCCGCCATTGAAAAGCCCCCAAGCGGGGGCTTTTTCAATGGCGGATGCGAATGCCGTGAACGACGAGCCGGGTTCGACAATTTTAAGGAGCGGCGAGCGCAACGCGCGAAGTCCGCGACTATAAAATTGCCTCGGAGCAAGCCCGCCCTTGCGGGCGAAGCGAGAACATCTCATCCCTTCCGCCATTGACCGAAAAAATATTTCACGAAATTCCGACGTCGCGGTCCGGTTACAAATTGATTGTTCTTCAAGATTTTCAATCGCTTCCATACCAGAGGGCGATTCTCCTTTTTCACCGCCCGCCAATCATTTCGGAACAAAATTTGAACAGAGAGCGCAAATTCTCTACCGCAACCGGACTTCGCAGAGAAAGTTCGGTTGTATATATTTCAGGGAGATAGAGAAAATTTCGTGAAGTTAAATGGTAGGCGGATGTACGCTGCAAAGAAAAACGACTAAAGTTAAGAACTCGAAGCACGAGGACAACGCCTCTTTCGAGAGCAGAATCATGAAAACCTTAGCCAGTGTCTAACGCCATGAAATTCAAGATCGGAGACGAGACAGACAGCGCACATTGCACAGTCCTCAAACATGAGTTTTTGCAATGTGAAGATGCGTTCAAAGACTTTGAACACTACGCTGGCATGATGATCATGCGTGCCCAAGCTGAGGCACAACAAGGGAAACGTGCGACGGCCCACGAAAACAGACTGATCGCCTATCGGACGTATAACGCTTACGGTAAATTTCTACATCATTTGTATGAATTCTTGATAGGCGCTAGAGCTAGAGAGGCGCAAGACACATCAAAGATAACAGCCGAAGTTGCAAATGGTTACATTGCTGCAAATGCCCAAAAAGTTTTAAACGGTAAACGTAATGCCATCTTAAACGGAACCGCACCAGCTTGGGAAAATGCGCTAAGCTATTACCCAGAAAAGGTGCCCGAAGATTTCGCGAGCGATTTTCGGAAACATAGAAACAAAATCAGCGCTCATGTTACCTATGAACGCTCAAATATCAGCCTATCGAGTTTCTATGAGAAATATCATAAATATGTCTACATGCAGTATTGGAACTGTCTTGGTCATTGGGGAATGCGAAACGAAGAGTTTCCCGATCTTAAAGAAATAACCAAATTCTCTGTGCTTATTAAAAGAGCTAAAGATGACCCAGCGATGGCAGGCGTTCCGTCCTCCTTTGGACCAAAATGAACAGATGGATGTAGGGTGCCTTTATTGATTTAACGTGACACCCTTGATTGGTCTTGTATATTTACAATCCCTGATTGAGGCTAATTCAACGCAGAGAAAAGGGGGACACTGATGGCACAGGAACATACTTTTCTTTTCTGTAAAGAATGCAACAAACGTGGACGGTTTGAACGGGTGGGTGTTAGCCATATTCTGCATCTCTTGCTCTCTATCATTACGATGGGTTTTTGGGGTATTGTCTGGCTAGTTCTTTGTTTTACTAAAGTGCCTTGGCGATGCAGCACTTGCGGACACGTTTGGAATAAGGAAGAAGAACCAAAAGCCTCTTGAAAAAATGGGGCTAATAAGAACAGGTTCAAAAAAATTTTCCATATAAATCAGCCCACTACCAAGGAGCATGTTCGCCACCAAGTAACGTCCCCTCCGCCATTGAAAAGCCCCCAAGCGGGGGCTTTTTCAATGGCGGATGCGAATGCCGTGAACGACGAGCCGGGTTCGACAATTTTAAGGAGCGGCGAGCGCAACGCGCGAAGTCCGCGACTATAAAATTGCCTCGGAGCAAGCGAAGCCCTTGCGGGCGAAGCGAGAACATCTCATCCCTTCCGCCACTTACAAGGTTAACCAAACAATATTCTCTCTATAGCGCGAAGCTATTTGCTTTCATGGCTTCGGCAGGTTATTTTCGAAAACATATTAGAAAACCTCTTTCAATAAGAAGCGCCATGACCATATTTTTCCGGAATTACCTTCGTCCTGTCGGCCTTGCAGTCTTTACGTTGGCGCTTTGCGGCGCGCCGTTTAAGGCAGCCGAAGCCGCTTTGGTATCCCTGTCGTATACCGACACCGTCGCAAGCCAAGCCACCAATTGGACAAACGCCGTTAGCTTCCAGCAAGCGGATCCAAGCCAGTATCAACTGCAATCGCTTGCCATCACCATTTCGGGAACGGCGAGCACCCTTTTGGATACATATAACGGCTCCCCCACGAGCGAAGGGTTCTTTTATAACTTCCAAACCGATTTTTCGTTGACGTTGCCGAGCGGTTCCGTCCTCCAACTGACGGGGCTGGATGTCGACTACAACAGAATCTTGGCGTCAAAAGAAGCCTATTACGAAGGAAAAGGCATATCGGATTCAGTCACGTATTACCTCACCGATCCGGCCGTCTTGGCGGCGTTTATTGGCCTTGGCTCCGTCTCGATGACGCTAAACGCGACAACGGACGTCTCTGAGTATACCACGGGGCCCGGCCTGTCTTCGACCTATTACACAAATGCCGATGCCGCCATTACCGTGGCTTATCAGCTTTCCACCGTTCCTCTTCCTGCCGCGCTGCCGCTTTTCGGGGCAGCCTTGACGGGATTTGGCGGGCTGGCCTATCGCCGGAAAATCAAGAAATCGGCATAAACCCCTAGAGCACGAGGATCGAGGCTTTGTCCCGTTGCGAACGGCGGCAAAACCGCCGACGCGCCACAAAGAAATCTCATCCCTTGCGCCACTTTCAAAGCTCGCGTCGCGAGCGAAGGGGGAGGCCGGATGCCCCCGAAGCCGTCCGCGTTCTATCTATGTCCTTCAGTCTGCAGAACAAGCGCTTCTTACCCTTGTAATCCTTCCATTCGCGAGCATGCGTTTTTTCATCCCAATGTGTGCTTTTTTGTTAATTAAAACAACAGGTTATTGACTCATCTTTTTCTGAGTCCTCGAATAAAAGCTTCTCTTACATAAAGAGGCTTTGCCATGAAAATCTCTTTCTTTTTTCTCGTCGTTGTAACGATCGCGTTTTTAATCTCCGATCCGTCCAATGCACGTGAACCGCAACAGCAGCAGATACAACTTTGTGCGCAAGTACAAACCGCCTCTGCCCCACTCGCAAGAGCGACGGCCAAACCTGCGGCATTTCTTTCCGAAATAACGTTACGGGATACTAATACAAATCCGCAAAGGCGAGGGTGCTGTTCTCATCATGGCGGGGTTTGCGGATGCAGCATGGGGCGAGCAGTTTGTTGCGACGGACGCCCCAGCCCTTCCTGCGGATGCGATTGACCGCAAAGCTTAGGCTCAATTATACAGCCGCCGTTTCTCTCCCTTAAGCCGAAGGCGAGAGATTTCTTCAATGCGAACGCAGAGACGCGGCTGGAACCTTCATGACGTTTGGTTTGGTTTGTCTTGCCTTTGCGTGTTGGGCTTTAACAAACCTCGCAGAGAAAGTTTGGTTATATATTTCTCAAAGAGATAGACGTTATTTCCAGTTTGTGCGCGATTAGCTCATTCGCTTATTTGCGGCAGATAGAGGGCGCAAACCCCGGCTTATATTGCTCACACCCGGTCACCACAACCTTATCCTTTACCAAAAACTCTTCTATGATGCCTATCGTGCTTTCTGTATTTGCGGCTTCAAAATGCATATTATCTTTCAATCCCGCCATAGACGCGCTGATTGAATGTAAAAGGCTCGCAATTACTGCGGTTGTAGAATTATTGTCCTTATGCGGCGATGCCGTAATATCCGCCGTAAGACCCGTTGGTTGCAGCAAGTTGTAATTGCCTGCATCTATTCCGCTTAATGCAAAACCACTTGCGACAACAGGGATCGCCGTTCCGACTTCCTTTGATTGGAAGGCTACTGTGCCTGATAAAAGATCGACGATATCGCTGCCGATCGTTCCCACGAGCGAGCCGGGTGCGGAGATTGTGGCCGTTGTCAACCCGTCATAGGGTTTGTCGTGGACCACAACCCCGGTTGTCGTCAACGTTGCTTTGTTGACAGTCAGCGTGCCGTTCGTAAAAGAGAAGTTCCCGATACAGCCTTCGTTGATAGAAAGGCTGCCAAGGGCGGCGAGAATATCGTTGTTCCAGGTTCCGGCGCTATAATAGCCCGATGAGCTGGTAGTGACGGCATCGCTGATGCTTAACGTAGGCAATCCGCTGATGTGTGAACAAGCGCTACTGGAGCCCGAACAGCTATAGGTCGCGTTAAATATCGCCGTTGTGTCCGGCGATGCACTGTAGTCAATGGTTTGATCGGCAGCGGCAATGGTAATGGTGCCGAGATTAATGACGCTATAAACCCAGGTCGTTTGAGTCGCATCATAGGCAGCCTCTACAATAGCTTCGGGGGCAAGTGTACTATAAGTATTGCCATAGATCGTCTGCTCTTGGCTCAAGCCGCCGTTGGTATCGGCATATGGCGTTGTCGAATAGATGACCCAGCGGCCACTGCTGGCAAAAAGCGCGCTTGCATTGTTATTGATGAAATTGCCTCCCGATGCCAGGACAACTGCGTTGCCGGGTGCGGAACTTGTGATGCCGCCGCTGGCTCCGATGATGATATTACCGGATGTCTGCGCCAAAAAGCTGTTCACATCCATGGTTTGAGTACCGTTAATACTAATTCCGCCGCTGCCGTTTCGGAACGTGACCGGCGAAGTCCAAGCATACGCATTGGCGGTTAAGGCTCCGGTGTTTGCCTCATAACCAATAATAATTCTCCCCCATCCTGACGTTATGTAATCAAGAGAGGTGCTGGATAAATTTAAGGTGCTACCGGCACCGGCAATGCTGATAGACGAGCCGATATTTGCTGAAAATATATATAGGTTGCCTGTCCCGGTTAGATTGGCGCCGATAGTCGGCGAAGCGTCAGTCTGCAGGGTTAAATTATATGCTCCCATTGTCTGCGTACCGGATATTGTAATACCGCCCGTTCCCGACATAAGCTTCACAGCCCTGCCTGGTGTGAAAGCAGCGACGGTAAGAAGCGCCGTACCGGCAGTGGTTCCAATATCCAGCTCGGAGGCTCTCGTAACGCTGTCCAGAATGCCGGTGGTAAGGCTTAAAGTTCCAGCAGCCCCCGCCACCCCGATTGTCGTATTCGCAGTCGTTGGAGCAAACGTAACAATGCCTGATGTTTCAATGCTTGTATTTGTTGATGCGAGGCTGAGTTTATTTGCAAGGATGCTAATATTTCCCTCTTGGCTGACGCCGCCAATCGTATTTGCCGTGCCGCTTAAATTTGAATAAATTCCTATGGTGGCTCCGGTACCCGCCACACCGTTCAGAACCAATGCGCCGGATACTGTTGATACAACGCTACCTGTGACATTGCCTGTCA
>CAZLIG010000139.1:0-5602 GCA_964559415.1 uncultured Rhodospirillaceae bacterium | reverse complement strand
CTCTTCGTGGTGGAGAGGGGATTCTAGCTTAGGGCTTCGGCGCGGACGCGTTGGCGGAGGAGGTCGATGGGGGCGAGGTTGCCGCGGCCATCGGAGTCGTAGCACCAGAATGTCCAGCCGTTGCACGCGGGGAGGCCTTGGACCAGAGCGCCGACTTTGTGGATCGATCCGGTGATGTGGTCTCCGGCTTCGACAGCTTGGAGCGTTGCGTCGGCTTTCACTTTTGCTTTGTGGCGTTGCCGTTCGTCGAACAGGAATTGTCCGGGGCGGAGCGTTCGAGAATGATTCCGAAGGGGATGCGCGGCTCTTCCCTTTTTGAGGGCGTTGTCAAAGTTTCGATATCGGAAACCGGTTGGGTTTGGGCGATGCGCTTTTCGGCGTACTTCGCGTAGGTCTTGTCGCGGTCGATGCCGATGAAGTGGCGGCCCAGAAGTTTGGCGGCGGCTCCTGTCGTTCCTGAACCGAAGAATGGGTCGAGGATGATGTCGCCCGGTTTGGTCGAGGAAAGGATGACGCGATAGAGCAGGGGGAGAGGCTTTTGCGTCGGGTGGACTTTTTCTCCGGTTTCCGTGCGCAGACGCTCGTTGCCGCTGCAGATCGGCAGATGCCAGTCGCTACGCATCTGCTTCTCGTCATTCATGTTCTTCATGGCTTCATAATTGAAGCAGGGCTTGGCGTCTTTTGAGGGCGAGGCCCAAATCAGCGTTTCGTGCGCGTTGGTGAAGCGTTTGCCCCTGAAGTTGGGCATGGGGTTGCTTTTGCACCAGATGATGTCGTTTAGAATCCAGAAGCCGAGGTTCTGGAGGATGCTGCCGACGCGGAAAATGTTGTGATAGCTGCCGATGACCCACAGGCAGCCGTTGGGTTTCAACACGCGCTTGGCGGCTTTGAGCCATGCGACGGTGAATTCATCGTAGGCGGCGAAGTCGGCGAATTTGTCCCACTCGTCGTCAACCGCGTCTACCTGCGAATGGTCGGGGCGCAAGAGGTCGCCGCCGAGTTGCAGATTATACGGAGGGTCTGCGAACACGGCGTCCACGGAATGCTCGGGGAGTTCGTTCATCAGACGGATGCTGTCGCCGATCAGGATGCGATCAAGCGGCAGGCTGGAGGCCACGGGGGCCTTCGTGGTTTTCTTGATTGGGCGGGGCATGACAGGCATCCTCTTCTATAGACCTTAATAACTAGTAAAGAGTCTGTTGAATCATCCGGTTAAGGTAGCTTCCTGATGCGCCGTTTCAAGCAGGGTCCTTGTTGACGTCTTCGACGACCGGGGAGGGTGCGCGGCCGCTCATGATGGCTCCTGCATTGCGCGCCAAGGGTAAATAGCCAAGAGCAGACACGACGCAAAGCCCGGTCAAGATAATGAAGGCGGGGGCAAATTCCTTGATTTCGAGCGCCGATGTTTCGTGGAGGCGCAGGGTCATGTTGAGGGCCAAGGCTCCAACGGCGACGCCTAAGCCTAACGACAGTTGTTGAACGGTACTATACAGCGTGTTGGCGCGGCTTAATAGCCGCTCGGGCATATCTGCATAGGCGATGGAATTCAAGGCGGTGAACTGGAGCGACCGGAAAAGCCCGAAGCACAAGAGAAAGGCGAAGATGAAGGCGAGTGACGTTGATTTGTCAAAAAAGGCGAACGATCCGAAAAACAGCGCGTTAAACAACGAGTTGGCAATCAAAAGCCTTCTGAACCCCAGCAGTTTGATAAACGGCTTGGCGATGATTTTCATGATGCACGCGCCCGCTGCGCTGGCGAGCGTCACGAAGCCGGACATGGCGGGCGTTAGCCCAAAACCGTATTGCAGCATCATCGGCAAAAGGAACGGGATGGCTCCGACTGCTATGCGGAATAACGAGCCGGAAAGGATCGAGGCGCGATAGGTCTTATATAAGAGCGGCCTGTAGTCGATGATCGGGTGCGAAAGTCCCCTCATGTGACGCATATAGAGCCAAAGGCCAAGAAATCCGGCCACGGTTACGGCTGCGGTGACGGCTTGGGGCACACTATCGCGCCCTGCGGTCTCGAACCCGAACATCAATCCGGCCAAGGACAACGCCATGAGCACAAATCCAAAGAAATCAAGCGACTCTCTTTGTCTTCCTTTGATGTTCTCGAAGTATTTGGTGGCGGCGAGGTAGCCCAAAATGCCGATCGGTACATTGATGAGGAAAATCCAGCGCCATGAGGCATAGGTGACGATAATGCCCCCGATAGGAGGGCCTAAGACCGGGCCGATGAGGGCGGGGGCGGTCATGAGGGCGTGGGCTTCTACGTATTTTGATCTGGGAACCGATCTCAAGAGGATGAGGCGGCCTACGGGGACCATCATCGCGCCGCCTGCTCCTTGCAAAATTCTGGCGAAAACGAGTTGGGACAGGTTTTCAGAGAGGCCGCAGGCTACCGATCCCAAGACAAAGACGACAATCGCGAGGCGGAAAACATTTCTGGCGCCAAATCTGTCGGCAATCCAACCGCTAAGCGGGATAAAAACCGCTACACTGAAAATATAGGCGGTAATGGCAAGGTTCAGATGGACCGGGTCGGTATGAAGCGACTGCGATATTTTGGGCAAGGCGGTTGCGATGATGGAGCCGTCGATCTGCTCCATAAACATTCCGCACGCAACGACCAAGGGAACCAAGACATTGCGTGAATTGGAAAACTTGAAGTTAAACACCTATCCCGCCTTTGCCCGGGCCAGGCGCACGGGCGCGAACGATTGCCTGTGCCATTCGGTAACCCCATGGCACCGGATGGCTTCCATATGTTCTGCCGTACCATACCCAGCGTTATGCTCCCATCCGTACCCCGGGTGCTTCTCGGCCAGGGATTTCATCAAGTCGTCCCGGTAAACTTTTGCGATAATGGAGGCTGCCGCAATGGAGAGCGATTTGTCGTCGCCTTCCACGATGGCTTCGGCTGCGCATCCGAGTTTTGGGGTGCGGTTGCCGTCGATCAGGGCGATATCGATTGTTTGCGCCAGTTTTTCAACAGCGCGTTGCATGGCGAGCATGGTGGCCCACAGGATGTTGAGCTGGTCGATTTCGGCGACGCTCGCTTCGGCAATCGCGAAGAGGCATTTTGCCTTGAGGGGAACGCAGACTTCTTCGCGTTCGGTGCGAGTCATTTGTTTGCTGTCTTGGATTTGCGAAAGCAGATCGTCGGGGAGATCCATCGGCAAAATGGCGGCGGCAGCTACAACTGGCCCTGCCAAAGGACCACGGCCAACTTCATCGACGCCGCAAATTACTTTGCCCTGGAGTCTGCCAAGGCGAATCTCGTTTGAAAAATCAGGCATAGGGAACATGGGAAGGTTTTAATGGAGAAAGATGGTATAGCAAAGGCATCCGATTCTCAGAAGCTCAAACAAGGAATCTTTCCCAAACTGCAAAAGAGAGATTCTTGCCTAATATCATTTTTTCGCGTTGTTCTTGGTCTTCTTGCACTGCGTTATGGGAAACAGACCCTCTTGCTATTTGCCGAACCTCAGCCTAGGATTGCCCCACTGCGAACGCGAACGCGGAGTATGTCGCGGAGTTCGCAAAGGATGACGGTGCTCTTGCCAATAATAAAAACAACAAGGCAAGAAGGCCCGAACTTGAAAAGTAAACGCAACCACTAACGGTCATAAAAACATGAGACAAGGTCCTAACGGCAGGCGTCCTCGAAATCGCCATCACGGCGGAAATAACGGCGGCGGCAATAACAATGGCGGGTCATCGATGGGGAATCGCCCGCGTTCCGCAGCATCTTTGAGGCATCAGTCGTTCGACAGCAATTGCGGCGATTTGCGCGTGCGCGGAAACGCATGGCAAGTGCATGAGAAGTACCAGGCATTGGCGAGAGACGCGACATCGAGCGGCGACCGCGTTTTGGCCGAGAACTATCTGCAACACGCCGAGCACTACTATCGCATCATCGAAGCCATTGAAGAGGCGAGCGTTGCGGAACAGAGAGTGCATGGAGAAGCACCTTCTCCGTTCGGGCAGCAGCCGGATGTTCCTTCAGGCTATTATACTCAGGCTACTCCTGCGGCAGCCGCTACGGCGGGTCAACCTGCTCCTGCTCAGCAGCAGGTTGAAGCGACGGTTCAGCCGCGCAATCCTCCGGCCGCAAGCCCATTCTTTACGCAGGAAGAGCTGGACGAGCAAAATGGCGATCAGTCGCCGCTGGCACTTGCAAGGTAGCGTGGATGGCGAAGGCGATGCGTAGCGCGAAGACTATTCCGTTCCTTAAAATGAACGGGCTCGGTAACGACTTTATTATTTTCGACTCGCGGACGAGCGGGTTCTCACCTTCAGAAAAATATGTGCGCGACATTAGCAATCGCAAATTCGGCATCGGGTGCGACCAGCTTATGGTGTTGCATCCGCCGAAGAGCGCGGGAGCCGATGTCTACATGGACATTTTCAACTGCGACGGCGGGCGCGTCGGTGCTTGCGGAAATGCAACGCGGTGCGTCGCTTCCCTGATCATGGAAGAACTGGGCCGCGATAATTGCGTGGTCGAGACGGTTGCGGGGATGCTTAAAACTTGGCGCGAAGGGTCCGGCATGATTGCCGTGGATTTTGGCGAGCCGCGCCTTGAGTGGAAACAAATTCCGATGGCGCGCGAAGTCGATACGCTTCATGCGCCTGTGGCTTCAGGCGGGCTGTTCGCTCCGTGCTGCGTTAACGTTGGAAATCCTCATGCGGTGTTCTTCGTTCCCGACGCGAATGCCGTTGCGCTGGACAAGGTTGGTCCGGTTCTCGAACACGACCCGATGTTTCCCGAGCGGTGCAATATCGAAATCGCGCAGGTTCTTGCGCCCGACCGCATTCGTATGCGGGTTTGGGAGCGCGGCACCGGCATCACCGAGGCGTGCGGCACGGGGTCGCTGGCGACACTGATCGCGGCTGTTCGGCGTGAATTGAGTGCGCGGCGCGCGACCATTGTGCTCGATGGCGGAGAACTCATCATCGAATGGCGCGAGGAAGATAACCACGTCATTCTCATCGGACCGTACAGCTACGTGTTTAGCGGCGAGATAGCCGAGAATTTCGGCAATGAAGCAGCGGCAGCGTGAACCCAAAGTCGTAACGTTCGGCTGCCGCCTAAACATTTCCGAGTCAGAGGCGATGCAAGCCTACGCCGATGCGGCGGGACTCGATGACACCATCATCGTCAACACTTGCGCTGTCACTGCCGAGGCCGAAAGGCAGGCGGGGCAGGCCATTCGCAAATTAAAGCGAGAAAATCCTTCAGCTAAAATTATCGTCACCGGGTGTTCGGCGCAGATCAATGCCGAGAAGTATAGGTCGATGCCTGAAGTCGAGGCGGTTATCGATAACGACGCCAAACTGAAGGCGGAGACTTTTGGCGCATTAAAACCGGGTGGGGGGAAAGTTGAGGCGCAGCGGACCATTGTTTCGCCTCGGGACGCGGCTTTGCAGCGGGGGTTTGTGCAGGTTCAGAACGGGTGCGATCATACGTGCACGTTTTGCGTCATTCCTTATGGCAGGGGAGCCTCGCGGTCGATTTCGTTTGAGGACGTTGCGGAGCGGGTCCGAGTTTATGTGGAGGCGGGGTATCAGGAAGTCGTGCTGACGGGGGTGGATA
>CAZLIG010000138.1:987-5629 GCA_964559415.1 uncultured Rhodospirillaceae bacterium | reverse complement strand
CCCGCGCCGCCCTGCGCGCCGGAGAGATCGCCGAAATCGGTGAGTTCTTCAGCTTCGGCACGAACGACCTGACGCAAACCACCTTCGGCCTGAGCCGCGACGACGCCGCCCAGTTCCTCCCCGATTACTACAAAGCGAACGTCTTCGAACACGACCCCTTCGCCTCGCTCGATCAGGAAGGCGTCGGCGAGCTTATCAAAATAGCCGCCGAGCGTGGCCGCGCCACGCGCAAAAACATCAAGCTCGGCATCTGCGGCGAACACGGAGGCGACCCCGCTTCGGTGAAATTCTGTCACCGCACCGGCTTGGACTACGTCTCCTGCTCCCCCTACCGCATCCCCATCGCCCGCCTAGCCGCAGCCCAAGCCGCCATCGAAGAAAAACGCGCCGCAGCCGCCGCAAAGAAAAAAGCAGCATAAAGTGCAAGGCATTCCCGCTCCCGCGCGTCCACACAGGATGAAACTCGCTTCCCTCCCCCTCGCGGGGAGGGTCAGGATGGGGAGAGTTCCGTAAAAACCGTATCTCTTTTTCGACCTAAATGGCTCAGCGCCCCACTGTCATCCCGTGCCTGCTATGCAACAGACACGAGATCCGCCGGGTCCCTTTTACCCCTGCTTCTCGTTCTGCTGCTTCCAGTTATTGTAAGAAGCCATGTAATACGTATTGGCATTAGACCTCGGAAACAACCCGTTCCGGGCATCGTCAAGGCCTTGCTGCTCCATAACCCTGTTGTAGGCGGTATAATAAGATTGGCCCGCCATCGGGTCAGGCAATAATCCGCTGCGCGCGTCATTAATGGCTTGTTGAACGATTTCCGCGTCTGTTTTTCCATTGCTCATTTTTTCCTCCCTAAACGCAAAATTCCCCGACATTCTATCACAAATGTCCCCCTGCAAAAAACCCGGTTTTAAGATACCCGTCATGCCCGCGAAGGCGGGCATCCCATGTCCTTTTTCTCTAACTAAACAACCGTCTCTTCGCCAAACAACCGGCGATGCTCTTTAATCGCATAACGATCGGTCATCCCCGCGACATAATCGGCAATGGTGCGTGCTTTTGTCCCCTCATCCGGGCAAAGCTTGACCTGAGCGCACCACGCCGGAGGAAGGTTCTCCGGCTTCCCGAGAAAAAGCTCAAACAAATCGCGCACAATCTGCCGCGCCTTCGTCCTCGATTGATTGACGCTCGGATGCGTATACATATTGGCCTGCAAAAACTCGTGCACAACCCTGATATTTTTGGCCATCTCCGGGCTAAACGACACAACCGCCTGCTTGGCGCGCCTGATATCGTTGGCGCACTGAGGCCGAAGAGAAGAAAGATTGCGTTTCGTCGTCTCCAGCACATCGTCGATCATCAGCCCGACGACCTCGCGCACAGCCTCATACATCAGCCTCGGCCTCGGCACCTCCGGATACAGCCGCTTCATCTTCTGCAACGAAGCCCCGAACATCGGCAGCCCGCTCAAGTCCTCAAGCGAAAAGAACGCCGCGCGATGCCCGTCATCGGCATCATGTGTATTATAGGCAATGTCGTCTGAAAGCGCCGCGACTTGAGCCTCCGCCCCCGCATAACTCGCGAGATCGAGATCCCAATTCCTGCTGAACATCCTTATTGCCGGAACTTCCGCATCCTGCGGCACCGGCCCGTTATGCTTCGCGATTCCCTCAAGCGTCTCCCAAGTCAGGTTCAACCCGTCAAACCGAGCATATCGCTGCTCCAGTTTTGTCAAAATCCGAAACGCTTGCTCATTGTGATCGAAGCCCCCGAACGGCGCCATCGCAGCATCAAGCCCCTCTTCGCCCGCATGGCCGAAGCAGGTATGCCCCAAATCGTGCGCAAGCGCGATCGCCTCCGTCAAATCTTCGTCCAGCCCAAGCGCGCGGCTGATCGACCGCGCCACTTGCGCAACCTCCAGCGAGTGCGTCAGCCGCGTCCGGTAATAATCGCCCTCGTGTTCGATAAAAACTTGGGTCTTGTTCCGCATCTTGCGGAAAGCGCCCGAATGAACGATCCGATCCCGGTCGCGCTGAAACGGCGTCCGCGTCGCGCTCGGCTGCTCAGGTACAAGCCTCCCGCGCGACTGCGCCATCGTCGAAGCAAAAGGCGCCAACCTGCGATCATTTGGGGAAATAGACATAAGCTAACGTCTAGCACTGCGGATAAACCAAGCGCAACTTTCCGTTTAACAAGCCGTTGTTGAAAGTATTGACTCCGCCTATCTTACCCGCAGCATTAGCAATTGATAACTAAGGGTTATTTTATGTCTTTTAATGGTAGTGCCTATGAAAATGCAAAAAAAGTTTTATGTAGGGGTGCTGAACTTCTAGAGGTTATGCCTCAAACACCTAGCAGCGATGCCTTAACCTCCTTCAAAACCGCAGCGCCCGATATAACAATTTCAAAGGGAACAAGGCAGACCACTCTTTTTGAATTCGACCCTACGTACGTGAACGTGATTGAGAACGGGCATCTTATTAAAGAATTGTGTCATGCCGCCCGTGTCGTCAACAGAGGCCACAATTTGGGCCTCGCTATTCCGCTCACCCCGTTGACGAGCGTCGGCTATGAACCTTTCTTGAAAATCACTTTATCGAGATATGCACCTTACCAAAACCATGTTTCGGCTACTGGAGATGAGCTAAACCCCATCGTGCGGCTCCTCAAGTCACTGGCGGTGAAAAATCTTGAGGTTTCAAATGAAGATACGTGGGTGCGCATATCAGGCAAAGCGCTCTCGGCTCCCGATACAGCCGCCGCAATAAAAGGTAAAAAACGCCTTTGCTCACAGACCGAAATGTACCGCTCAGCCCCGACTTATCCCAAATTGTAGAACAGGACACTTGGACATTTCATAGCTGAAAAATAGGTCAACCCCGATTCCGATTATAAATATCTCCGCCCACGCAAAGACCAAAGAAAAAACCCCTCCGAACACTGTCCGAAGGGGTTTTTCGTTTTGTCTTGCCGAGGTGCCAATCAACAGCACGTGCAGGTCGTCGGAAGTATACCCTTGACCCTGTCGAATCTAACGGCTCCGGCCCTTTCACATTCCTCACGGTGTTCCCAAATCATCAGATATCTCCCGATAATTTTCCCGTGGTCATCCAACCCCAGCGCAGTTCCTTTCATCGTGCAAACCTGAGACGCTGCCGCATTGGCAAGATCGGCCATTGCTTCGTGGCGCTTCCAAGGCCCCCCATCTGGGGCCTGCTCCACACGAAACATAATAAAGGGGTGAGCATCCTGAGAAATTTTTGTTTCAAGAACTCTGCAAGCCGCCGCCGCCGCCGCATTACCCTTGTCACCGATCTCATCCAGCTTTTCGTTCCAAGCCTTCGGATCGCGCACCATCATCGTGGCAAGCAGGATCGCCGCACCGGTCACGCCATCCCTTGCCCCCAGCGCGTTGACATAGTCGTTTTTGCCGAGAACGACGGTCGGGAAATGCTTGCACTTACCGTTGTAAGCCATGTAAAGACCGTTTTCCGCATCGGTAATCACAAACACTTTCTCGGGATTTTTCTCGATCAGTTGCGGATACTTCTCGTACTGCTCGACGTTACCGACAACGATATTGGCGTAATTCAAAAGCTTGGGATTTTCAGTCGGAGAGTCACCGTGGAGAGTCATAACCATCACAGCGCCTTCCTTCCGGCGCTCCTGAATGTTCTCCACGATGTCCTTAAACTTCAGCGATGACAACGGCATCATGATAATATCCGCGTCCTCGGCATCCTTGATTTCCTTCTCGTTAAGCGGATTCTTTCTGTCCGAACGCGTAGCCGATTTCAGCTCGTACTTCTCTGGAATAGTCCCACAGGTTCCCAACGCGACGTCCGAACTTGTAATATGTGTAAAATCGACGTTTGCTTTCGAACCAACCAAGGCAAAATAGGCATTAACCGCATTCTGAACAGACCCGCCAAGCGTTTTTTCATAATTCAAATCCGAGCCCTTCTCGCGAAGAACCTTTTGGAAGGTATCCGCCTGAGCCGCCGTCATTTCTTTGACCGACATACCGGCCTCAACCGCAGGAACGTCCTTCTTCTTCGAGTTATTGAAAATGGCCGCGAGTTCCGTGGTTAGCGCATCTGTCCCGTTAAACGAATAGCGAAGGGAGTCTCCGCTAGCCTCAATCTTCAGGCCCTTCCTGTTCTCCTCAAGAACCTTCATGACGGCGTCATAGAACTCCGGATAATTTTTGGCGTCGGTCTGACGCTTCACGAGTCCTTCTCCCGCTTTTGGAAGAACTATGGGACTAATTTCTCCTTGGCTTTTTTCGGCGCGAGCGGCATTCGCCTTCGCGATCTCGACATTCATAAGTTCGAAAAGCTCTGGGGTCCCGCAGTAATTCAAATCGGGCATATAAGAACCGAACCCAACCAACTTCAAATTTCTGGCTTCCATCGTCAACTCCTCAACAAAAACGCTCCGAATGAAGAAACGATATTACAAATGGCGAGCGCAAAACACAACACTTTCACTCAAATTTCCCTCCTAATGACGACAAAGAAAAACGTCCAGTGAACGCAGCATCAAGGCCGAAGCTGTTCAGGGTAGGGAGAGTTCCGCCCCCCCCTCGTCATCCCCGCGAAGGCGGGGATCCCATTTGTTTTTTTCTGTTTCCTCTTTTACCAAA
>CAZLIG010000138.1:0-977 GCA_964559415.1 uncultured Rhodospirillaceae bacterium | reverse complement strand
AAACCCCTCCGAACGCCGTCCGAAGGGGTTTTTTTAACCTTAAGCAACCGAAACGTTAACCAACAATCGTCCCGTTGGTAGCTTCCTGCTGTTGCTGCTGCTCTTGCGCTGCTTTCTCGGCAGCCAAAGCGGCAGCTTGAGCCTTTTCGGCATCAAGCTTGTCGGCTTCCAAATCGCGGTTCGCGGCAATCTGGCGCAGGCGGCTGACAACAGAGCCGGTACCGGCCGGGATCAAGCGACCCACGATAACGTTTTCCTTCAAGCCTTCGAGCGTATCGACCTTGCCCGAAACAGCGGCTTCGGTCAGCACGCGCGTCGTTTCCTGGAACGAAGCAGCCGAGATGAACGAACGAGTCTGCAACGAAGCCTTGGTGATGCCCTGCAGAACCGCCTGTCCCTGAGCAGGACGGAGGTTCTCCAACATCGCCTTCTCGTTAACGGCGATAAACTCGCCACGGTCGAGAAGTTCGCCCGCGAGCAGCGTCGTGTCGCCGGAATCGGTGACTTCGATCTTCTGCAGCATCTGGCGAACGATAACTTCGATATGCTTGTCGTTAATCTTCACGCCCTGCAACCGATAGACTTCCTGGATTTCGTTGATGATGTAGTCGGCCAACGCCTCAACACCCAACACGGCCAAGATGTCGTGCGGCACGGGATTGCCGTCGATCAAAAGATCACCCTTCTGAACCATATCGCCTTCCTGAACGGCAATATGCTTGCCCTTCGGGATCAGGTATTCGCGCGGCTCGATGGACTCGTCCATCGGGCGAACGATAATGCGGCGCTTGGTCTTGTAGTCCTTGCCGTACTCGATCCGCCCGTCGATGTCCGAAATGATCGCGAAATCCTTCGGCCTGCGAGCTTCGAACAACTCGGCGACGCGAGGCAAACCGCCCGTGATGTCGCGGGTCTTCGTGCTTTCGCGCGGCACGCGGGCCAGAATATCGCCGGCCTTGACGTGGGTGTCGTTCTCG